>JAFDJC010000386.1 GCA_019307665.1 Deltaproteobacteria bacterium
ATGACAACTGTAGTAAGGCTTTCTCGGAATTTCGGTCATCAACAGGCCATCACGGCAGGTATATCCATAGCCGATGGAGATGCACTAATTCTTATGGATGGGGACCTTGAAGACCCCCCGGAATTAATATCTGACCTTTTGGAAAAATGGAAACAGGGGCACAGTGTCGTCCTCGCCCGCAGAAAAAGCCGGCAGGCAAGTTTTTTGCGCAAACTTTTGCTGAATGGATTTTACAAAGTATTTCAGTTTCTTTCTGATTTTCCGATTCCCCTCTATTCCGGTGTTTTCTGCCTGCTTGATCGACGCGCCTATAACCAGATATTGAATTTCAGTGAAAGGAATCGTTTTATTCCAGGTTTACGTGCATGGATCGGCTTTAAAACTGCAGAGATTTGGTTTGACCGGGAAGAGCGCCATTCCGGGAAGCCGAAACAAACGATCTGGCGGCTTGTCAAGTATGCGTCAGATGCAATTTTTTCATTTAGTTATAAGCCGCTCAGGCTGAGCCTTGCCATGGGGTTGTTCATTTTTGTCTTAAGCTCTATCTACACCTTTATTATTCTTATTCTTCGCCTCCTCCATATTAACGTTGTTTCCGGCTTCACTACCATTTCAATTGCCGTTTTCTTTTTCGGCAGCACCATTCTGGTGAGCAACGGGATTATTGGTGAATATCTTGGACGTATTTATGATGAAGTCAAGCAAAGGCCTCTTTATATCATTGATGAGGTGATAAGGTGTGATGAGAGAGGACCGGATAATCCTGAAACAGCTGATTGAGAAAAAATGATTTCAATTCCCCTTCTGACTGCACTATATTTTGCGTGCAATCGCCGCCAGAGAAACACCGAAAGGTGGACTTAGGTGGTCGCTAATGGTATGTTCCAAACGACCAAGCCATTTGAGGAGAATATTAAGTCGTGGCGTGACAGGAGGAAATTCACAACAACCTTTTAATTCACCCTTTTTCCAGCCCCATTTTCGCCACAAAGCTATTGGATAAAGAAAGCTGAAAAAATATTCTATCCGTAATACGTGAAAACGGTTGGAAGTCAAAAGTAATCGCATCTGCTTGCATGAATACCTTCTATAGTGATTCAACTGTTCATCCCAACCCGAGTAAAGATGAGAAAGCGCCGGAACCGTCAAAAAAAGCAATCCTTCAGGTTTCAGGTTGCAGTGCATTGCCTTGAGTAGAGCTGATTCCTGATAAATATGTTCCAGCAGGTCCATTGCAATAAATCCATCATAAGGACCGCTTTCAAGAATAAACGGTGACTCGAGATCTATCGATTCACAGGCGATATTGCGTTTTCTTAAAATTTCCAGGGCCAGCGGACTGGCGTCATAACCTTTTATATCATCCCAGCCCCTCATTTTCAGAAACATGAGGAAACCGCCTGTACCGCATCCCAGATCGGCAAGTTTTAAGTCGCGATCAAAAGACGGCAGATGCTGATTCAAGAATATAAGCGCTTTTTCAAATCGAAGCTGATGCCACCAGTAAGTCTTTTCCAGATTCATCAGGCTTAAATAATGCTCAATGGGCATTTTATGGCGACTGCGCATTTGTTTTTTCCAATTTTAAAAATTTTACCAGAGAAACACCATTATAGATAACCTCGTAAATCGGCTTTAAGGACAAATATAGCTCTTCATTAACTGAGAATCTTCGCCGGGACACAAGCAGGTAATCCGGCATCTTGTCTGTAATCTGCAGCAAAATTTTAATTTTTTTTTCAAGCTGCCCATTATTTTTATATAATTGTAGTAAGGGTGGCCAAGGAGGGGACATATAAAGAGATTGGCCCGGTTGTATATTACGATTCATGGCGGCAATTACCTTGTGATTGATCGCTTCAAAATACATGGTAAGCTGCATGCCGGACTTTTCAGCGCCTTTGACTCCGCCGATGAACTGGTTGTAATAACTCAACTCAAAAGGATGCGTTTTATAAATACCAAAAAGAAGAAGACCACTGACAAAAAGCAACGTCACCTTTTGCGCAACAGATTGACGGCATGGGAGAATTCGGCTTATTTTTGCTGTAAGTGCAATCGTACCTGCCCAGGAAATTAAACCAAGAAGTGGATAAATACTGATAAACTGTCTCACACCGTTATGTTTCGGTACAATGGGAAGATGTCCCAGGATTAACCAGAAACCAATGCAAAACAAGATTGGGATAATAATTTTATAGTCCATAAAGCCTAAATAAAACAGGCCGGTCAACAATGTTGTCAATACGATTGGAAATGTGATCAGAGACATGATTCCAAAGTAGTGCCAGGGTAAATTAAAAACATAGGAGTGTCCGAAATATGTCGTGCTGATAGGTATGGATTCTCTAGTAAAGGGGTAGACAAGGTATCGGTGAATACCAAAAACAGGGTCATGCCAATATTCGG
>JAFDJC010000016.1 GCA_019307665.1 Deltaproteobacteria bacterium
ACTTTGCTGAAACTTCTTTATATGGGTGAGTCTGTATCCGAAGGTCAGATTATTGTTGAAGGAATGAATCTTTCAAGAATTTCGCACACAAGGACACCTTTTTTAAGAAGAAAGTTCGGTATTGTTTTTCAGGATTACAAACTCATTTCAACTAAAACGGTTTTTGAGAATGTCTCACTAGTTCTTGAAGTTGCGGGTAAAAGACCTGCATACATTCAGAAAAAAGTTAAAAGTGTTTTAAGGATGGTCGGCATGGAAGAGAAAATCGGGTCATTTCCCCCCAGTCTTTCCGGGGGAGAACAGCAAAGAGTTGCCGTTGCAAGAGCGATTGCCGGTGATCCCGGTATAATCCTGGCAGATGAACCGACCGGGAGCCTTGACCCTGACTCTGCCGAAATTATTGTTAACCTGTTAACAACGCTTAATAAACAGGGTGTGACTGTGGTTATAGCAACGCATGATCAGAGTATTATTAATAAAACAAAAGGCCGAGTATGTTACTTGAAGGATAGACGTATGCAACCTAACGCTGTTGAAATCAAAAAAAACCTGCAATAACTATATAAATATGGAATTTGCATTTTTTTATACGAGAAGGGCGCTTAAGGATTTTCTCGGTAACCGTTTTCTTCACGCGGTAACTATTATCACTATTGCGCTATCTATACTGATCGTCAGTACATTTGCCATATTTTTTATCAACGTGAACGATGTCATGGATTCCTGGAAAGAAGGTATCAGAATTATGGTTTACCTTGAAGATGGGGTTCATGATGTGCAGCTTCCTGAAATAAAAAGTAAAATATTACAAATTGAAGAGATCGCAGAGGCACGATACATATCGAGATCAGAAGCATTATCGAACATAAAAAAAGAGATGAAACGGCAGGCATCTTTGTTTGAAAACCTCAAATACAACCCGTTGCCGGATATTTTTGAAATCAGGATGAAACCGTCCACCCAGACCTGGGAAAAAGTCGAAAGTATGGCTGCCGCCATAGAAAAGATTCCGCATGTAGAAGGGGTAGAGTATGGCCAGAGATGGCTGGGCAAGATGACTGGAATTTTTAACCTTTTTAAAGTTTCAGGCATCATCATGTGTTCTATTTTTTTCATGGCATCGGTTTTTATCGTGGCTAATACAATAAGGCTTTTATTCTATTCCAGGCGCGAGGAGTTTGAAATTATGAGGCTTGTAGGAGCAACCGACTCTTTTATTAAAACACCCTTTTATATAGAGGGCGCTATCCAGGGGTTTGTTGGTGGAAGCTTAGGTCTTCTTATCCTTTTTATATCCTTTATGCTTGTGATGTCTGGTGTAGAAAAAGAAATGGTGTCCGGGTTTATTAAAATAAGATTTCTCCCTTTTTCTCTTTCAGCAGTAATAATTTTGTTAAGTATGTCTGCAGGACTGGTAGGATGCTATCTTTCTTTCAAACAATTTTTAGATTCATGACATTGTCGGCAATGGTTTTTCTGATGCCTTTCTGTGTCGAAGCTGAGGTATATCAATCAGTTGAGACAGGTATTGTTACAGTGGACAAGTTGAATATCAGGAAAGATCCGTCCAGGACGGGGCGTATCATAAAAACGATTCGCCGTGGGACGTATATTGAAGTCCTTGATCACCATAATGGTTGGCTGAAAATATTGCATGGCAGCGATGAAGGATATATCAGAAACCGGACACGCTATGTTCGAATATTAGGGATGGATCAAGACGATCAGAAACACCAGTTAAAAACACCACCGTTTGAGACTGAATCAAAAAAAATCAGTCGCAAAATAGAAAAGTACAAGACAGAAGTCGTTAAGTTCAGTGAAAAAGAATCTGCTATCATCAGCAGTCTGGATGACCTTGAAATTGACTTGAACAAAGCTCGCCTCAGTGTGTCTTCACTCCGGAAAGGAATTGAGACGATTGATGGAAAAATATCTAAAAACAATACAGCCATTGGAGAGCTGCTTGAAAACATTCGGAATGCAGAAGACTACATTGCCAGGCGCCTGGTTGCTTTATATAAGATGAACTTTATTGGTCGAATGAATGTACTCGCTTCTGCTGATTCGGTTTTTGGTCTTTTCAACAGGAAATTTGCCATGGAGAAAATTCTTGAGCATGACGAAAAAATACTAATAGACTATAAAAGCAAACAGGATGCGCTTGCAAAACTGTCTAATAAACTTCGGTTGCAAAAAAAGGAAAAGCTTTCTCTGGAAGAAGATTATAATTACCAGATAAAATCCTTAAACCGGCAGAGAGCAAGACGAAAAAAACTGCTTGGAGACGTAAGAAGTAAAAAAGAACTGGGCCTTGCTTCCATTGAATCACTCAAGCAGGCGTCTATAGCACTTGACCAGGCAATATTATCTCTTCATGTGGAACCAAAGGAACAAGGCAAGAAATTTTTAAAAAAGTTTGAGGACTATAAAGGCTTGCTCCCGATGCCTGTAAGGGGTAAGATAATTTCCTTTTTTGGTTCATACAGGAATGCCGGCTTCGATGTTGTCAACTTCTGTAGTGGTGTCGAAATCAGGGCTGATATGGGCGAACCTGTCAGAGCGGTTATGGGGGGGCAGGTGCTTTACTCTGATTGGTTTAAAAGTTACGGCAACATGATTATTATTGACCATGGTAAAAATTACTATACGGTATACGCCCATGCCGAGGAGCTTTTCAAATCAAAGGGCGAGCTTGTGGAACCTGATGAAGTTATTGCCACTGTTGGAGATACAGCTTCCATGAAAGGCGCCAATCTCTATTTTGAGATACGCCATCATGGAAAGCCTGTTGATCCTCTCAAGTGGCTGAAGAAAGGATAAAAGGAGTATATTATGATTGAAAGAATAAAACAGCACATTCTTTTTTGTTTTCTGGTTGCTGTTGCGGCCACTCTTGTTATTGCCGGTACCGGTTTTTTCCGTGATCTTTCGGCAAGCGGAGATGAAACATACCGCCAGTTAAAAATATTTTCCGATGTGATAGAGCATATTGAAGGCGGCTATGTTGATCCGGTTGACACTAAAGATTTGATACAAAAGGCGATTCAGGGTATGGTTAACAGCCTTGATCCTCATTCAATGTATCTTCCTCCTGATGCATATGACCTTCTTAAAGATGATACCAAAGGTGAGTTTAGCGGCATCGGGATTGTCATAACAATGAAAAAAGGTCTTTTAACCGTTGTCTCACCGATAGAAGGAACGCCTGCCTTTAAGGTTGGTGTCAAGGCTAATGACGTTATTGTGAAGGTGGATGGAGAATCAACGAGGGAAATGAGTCTCGGGGAGATGGTCAAAAAAATCAAAGGGCCCAAGGGTACGGAGGTGGTGATTACTGTGGTAAGGAAAGGCGAATCTGATCCGATTGATTTTAAAATAACAAGAAATGTTATTCCAATTGAAAGTGTCAGATATCTGTTTCTAAAACCTGGGTATGGATATATAAGAATTTACAATTTCACAGAGAAAACAACTAATGATCTTGAAGAAGCACTAGAAAAGATGGATGAAGAGCTTAAAGGCCTTGTAATTGATCTCAGGGATAATCCCGGAGGACTTCTTCCCCAAGCAATAAGCATTTCCGATCTTTTTCTTGAACAGGGAACCATTCTTTCCATCAAGGGGCGTTTCGAAGACCAGAATAATATTTACACGGCTGAACCTGACAGTGTCCAGCGCAAATATCCAATCATTATTCTTATTAATGGGGGCAGCGCAAGCGCCTCTGAAATTGTCGCAGGTGCACTTCAGGATCATAAACGGGCGCTTATATTAGGGACAACTTCATTTGGTAAGGGTTCTGTCCAGACAGTGAAACCTTTAAAGGACGGTTCGGGCTTAAAATTGACCATCGCCCGGTACTATACTCCCAGTGGGCACTCGATTCAGGCAAAGGGTATTGTACCTGATATTGTCTTAAAAAAAATGATTCTGGAAGAGGACGAGGTCGATGTAGTGGAGGACATATACTTTAAGGAAAAAGATTTAAAGAACCATCTTGAAGCCGTGCCTGACCTTGATAAAAATGAAACTAAACCGGAAGAACCGGCTGGGGATAGCGAGAAAAAATCAGAAGCCGATGATACAACAGGGTATAAAATCCTTAAACTGAAAAAGCTTATGGTTGACAATCAGGTGATGCGTGCGCTGGATATCCTGTTGGGTTATAATGTTTTTAAAGATATGCAAAAATAAAATAGTGCCGGAAAAATTCGGAAAAATATAGATGACAAAAAAAAATAACCGGAGGAAGTCTGCCAAACGTTCCGGAAAAAAGGGAAGCGATTTTAAAACTAATATTTTAAGGGCATTGTCAGGTATTGTCCTTCTTTTGACTCTTGTTGTTTTGGCGGGCATCACTGCAAGATATTTACTCTTTCCGGAAAAAAAAGGGATGGTTAAGCCGGTTACTGAAGTGTCGGGAAAGAATAAGACCTATGCCGATATGCCGGAGTTCGAAGTATTCCCAGGTCCGGAAGAAGAACTAAAGGAAAAAGAGGTCATCAGCCATTCGATATCAAAGCAGCGAAAGCCTCGAATAGCTATTATTATCGATGACCTGGGCTATGACAGCTCTATGGCTGGAAAGTTTTTGAACCTGAATCAAAATATAACCCTCGCCATACTTCCTCATAGTCCTCTTCAACGGAAAATTGCAACACAAGCGCATCAAAAGGGGATAGAGGTAATGCTTCATCTGCCTATGGAACCTGTCGAGTACCCGGCAATCAAACCCGGACCCGGCGCTCTTCTATCTTCAATGACAACAGATCAGATGATCAGGCAACTTGAGGAAGATATTGATGCAGTACCTTTTATAAGTGGTGTCAATAATCATATGGGATCAAAAATTACGGCTATTTCCACCAGAATGTATCAGGTTTTTTCGATACTTAAGAAGAAGGATCTTTATTTTGTCGATAGCCGTACCACCAAAGATACGCTCTGCCGGTCATCGGCACGGCTTTTAAAAATTAAATTTGCTGAAAGGGATGTGTTTCTCGACAACATTAGAGATCCGGAAGCTATTCGCAAACAGATCAATCGTCTTGTCAGGAGGGCCTGTGCAAATGGGGAGGCTGTGGGAATAGCCCATCCATATAAAATAACATATACCATACTTAAGGAAGAGCTTTTGAATATTCAGAAAAAAGCCTGTCTTGTTCCGGTTTCAGAAGTTGTTCATTTTACCGGCCATGTTCCGGAAGTTTGAAACCGGTACATGGTAAAAGAAATGATGAAAGGAGGAGCGCATGGTAAAAGTATTAATAAAGAGACGCTTTAAGCAGGGAAAAACAAAGGAAATTCTTTCACTTCTTAATGAATTCCGTGCAGGGGCTCTTAATATGACCGGTTATATATCAGGCCTTACAATGATGTCTCATGATGATCATCAGGTTATGCTGGTGGTAGGCACATGGGAAAAAATGGAACACTGGAACAGATGGAAGGAAAATCCAGCCAGAAAAACATTTGAGAAGATGCTCGAAATCTATCAGGAAGAGCCAACCATTTATGAAGAATATATCGTCGGCACTTCACTTTCAAATGAATAGCGGAACAGGACAAAACGCCATTAGGCCGGCAGGTCGACCATAAAAGTCCATAATACACCTGCGGCAATTGCTGAACCGATAACGCCGGATGAGTTGCAGGCCATGGCATGCATGAGAAGATAGTTTGATGGATCTTCAGACTGCCCCACCAGGTGTACTTCTCTGGCAGAACCCGGAACAGCGGACACCCCTGCCGCACCAAGAAGCGGATTGATTTTTTCCTTGAGGAACAGGTTCATTATTTTTGCAAAAATAATTCCTGAAGCGGTTGCTATACTAAAAGCTACAGCACCGAGTGCAAAGATGCTGAGGGATTTTGGATTTAAAAATACATCAGCCTGAGTACTCATGCCGACGGTAAATCCGAGCAGTATTGTGGCTGTATCTATTACTGCATTCCGGGCTGTGTTTGCCAGACGTTCCACAACACCCGATTCCTTTAGAAAGTTTCCCAGAAAAAGCATACCAAGAAGCGGCAGTGCGGTCGGTGCCAGCATACAGCAGAGCAGCGTCGCGATAACGGGAAAAATAATCAGTTCTTTTTTGTGGATTTCCCTTGGTTCGGACATTCTGATGAGTCTTTCTTTCCGAGTTGTAAGAAGCCTCATGATTGGCGGTTGAATAACAGGAATAAGGGCCATGTAAGAATATGCCGCAATAGCAATCGGTCCTATCAGTTTAGGTGCAAGCTTTGCTGTCAGGAATATTGATGTCGGTCCGTCAGCTCCTCCGATAATGGCAATCGATGCAGCTTCTCTTGGCGCAAATCCGAGGGCGAAAGCGCCAAGAAGCGTAAAGAATATACCCATTTGTGCCGCAGCGCCGAGAAGCATGAGCTTCGGCCTTGCAAGCAGTGAGGAAAAGTCCGTCATTGCGCCCAAACCGAGGAAAACGATCGATGGATAAATGCCTGTTGTCACACCAAAATAGAGGTAGTGGAAGACGCTGTTGTTTTCATATATGCCAAGACCGAATCCTTTAAAAAAAGGAATATTGCCCACAATAACACCGAAACCTATCGGTACAAGAAGCAGTGGTTCGTATTCTTTGGCCACAGCAAGATAAACAAAAACAGATCCGACCACTATCATGATAACGTGTCTGTAGTCAGCAAGGAAATATCCGGTGTTTGCCAGGAACTGTAATAACATATCGATCATATATTTAACCTTTAGCCTTGATTTTTATTGGTTTGAATATTCAATCTAAAGCAGCCATTTCCAACAGGCATCAGTATTTGAGCCTGCCTGAAATCTTTAATTGATAGATGGGGGTGCGGAAAATTATATTTTCGAGCTATTCTATAAAGTTCAGCGAGTTGAAAGGAATCTTCCAGTTTCGCAAAAACCGGTTTATAGATTTCTGCAACCTCATTGATATCCCGGGGGAAATGCTCAGGGGATGTGATATCACTTTGTTCTTCCTTATCCTGGCCGTTCAATTTAAAGAATTTGTCTCTTTTGTCCCATAGCAGGAGCAACTTGTGCAATTGGGATATGGCAACAGAGAGCGCAACAAGGCCTGTAAAGACTATTCCTGCACCGACAACAGCGATTGACCATCCATTATGAGCATTTATTGCTTCTAAACCGTACAATTGACAACCTCCATACGTTCATGCTTTCGCATACTTTTGCAGTACCTGTTCCAAACCGCTTGTGCATGAATCATGTTTGGATCAAAATAAAAAAGTAAATATCGTTCATAAAAGCTATGTTATGTCAATAAAAAAAGAATTGCGTAAATGATGAGATTTGTTCTCTTGATTTCGCAGTACTCGTAGTCGGACATACTTGGAAGGGCTTATGAGCCTGATTCTCCTGCATAGCTAAAACCGACTATCCGAAATTAAAAAGAAGGTACGAACCTAACTTGTCATAGTGTTCGGTATGGGAGAACTCCGCTCCGATTGACAGGTTTTTGATGCTTCTTACAATAACCTCCTTATTGACGACGGATCGCTGTTTGTCATCGAGGATAAATTCAAGGTTCAGCTTATCTCCGGGTACCAAGTCTTGGGGAGAGTTAAGCTTGATTCTCAATCCTGAGCGGGAAAGATCCGTAACGGTCATGTTGCCACGACCAGAATTTTTTATGTTAATAAATGTGCCGGTGAGATTAAGGTTCTTTCTGATATGTTTTCTTCTTTCAAGAAGCACTGAATAGGAATGCCCGCAAGGACACTTGCACTTGACCCGGACAGCTGTTTCAATATTTTTGTATTTGCTTACATCCGTAGTTTTCGATTTTTGACATTCAGGACAGACAAATGTGGCGGTATTGTTTTGCGCGATAAATACTTTTTGCGACATGGCAATCCCTCGAGGTTTTAAAAATTATTGTCTTCCTTCAAATTTTTTAAATTTTGAATGATTCAAGTGAAAAACTTGTCATATTACAGCCTAAAAAAACAGACTATTCATTGAATGTCAACTCATCATATTTACAAACAGCACTATCCCGAAAAACGGTCTGATTTTTACAACTCAATGCCATCGATCAGTGCATCACAGAAAGGACATCTGCTGTTTTTAATCAGATTTTTTTTAACCTGGAATCCGTAACGATCTATAAGACATTTTTTACAAGCGTAACAGAAAGTGCTTTCTCCTTCTTCTCCCGGCACATTACCGGTATATACATATTTCAGACCGGCCTTAAAGCCTCTTTGGCGGGCGTCAATGATCGTTTTAATAGGTGTCGGTGGGCGATCTGTAAGCCTGTAAGTCGGATGAAACCTGCTGATATGCCATGGCGTTTCAGTGCCCAGAGAGTTGGCGATAAATGATGCAAGCTGGTCTATTTCATCAGGGTTATCATTGAGGCCGGGAATAAGAAGCGTCGTGACCTCAACAAAAATACCAAGCGATTTCATATTCATAAGGGCTTCTTTGACAGGCTCGATACGGGCGTTGCACAAGGTTTTATAAAAATCATCATTAAACGCTTTCAGATCAACATTTGCTGCATCTAGAAAAGGAGCGATCATTTGAATAGCTTCCCGAGTCATGAAACCGTTAGTAACAAATATATTTTTCAGACCTTTTTTTTGGGCCAGTTTTGCTGTTTCCAATGCTAATTCAAAATAGATAGTCGGCTCGGTATAGGTATAGGCAATGGTCCGGCAATTAGTTTTAAAAGCGTCATCCACAATGTCTTCTGGGGTGGAATATTTTCCAGGAATTGAAACCCGGTTTACAGTTGAAAATTGTGCGATATCAGCATTCTGGCAGAACCGGCACTTGAAATTACATCCGACTGTTGCGATTGAATAGGATAGGCTGCCCGGCGTAACGTGAAATAAAGGTTTTTTTTCAATGTGATCAATTTGTCTTGCGATAACTTTATTGTAAACCAGAGTTTCAAGTATCCCGGACCTGTTTTCCCTGACACCGCATATACCTTTTTTGCCATCCTTTATAATGCATTGGTGACTGCAGAGATTGCATCTGACCTTATTATCATCCAGTTTTTCGTATAGATAGGCTTCCATGGTGCTGATCCGAATCCTCAAATCTAACGTTACCGGCAAAACCGGTCATGGCGCCGGGGGATTTTTTTGTTCTATATTTTAGCGTCATAGGGATGGTCCTGTAACGGGGTACCAGCGTGACAAGTACACCTGCGAACGCCCCAAAGGGAAAACGCTGAATCAATTCTGAAGTTTCAAGCTTTCCCGCCAGCCTGTTTGGGTTGCCGGGAATACAGCAAACGGTTCGCCAGCTTAAAGGAACATCCCCAACGACAGACCTGACAAGCTGTCTTATTTTCCATATGCTGAAAAAGCGGGCTTTATTATAGATTGTATCAGAAAATATTCCTTTAATCCTTCGCTGAATTCCCTTTATTGCAAAACTATTAAGGAAGCCGATAAAAAGGCGGTCTTTTGCAACCCTGCAGGCCTCTTCAATAGCTTTTTGAGGTTGATCTACAAATTCGAGGGTTGTAAACATGCAGGCATGATTAAAAGAGTTGTCATCAAAAGGGAGGTCCTCTGCATATCCACGATGGAAAGCAGCACGGTTTTGTATTTTTTCAAGCGCAATATCGAGCATGTATGGTGAAGCATCAAGCCCGGTAATGTTAAGGCCCATTCTAACAAATGGAAGCAGGCTTTCACCCGTACCGCAGCCTATATCGAGAATCGTCTCCCCAGGCAAAGGCTTCAGCATATCGACCATAAGCTTGCACTCCAGGTCAAGGGTATGCCGATTCTGATCCTTTTTGAGACACTTGTCGTAAGTGGTGGCATCATGAAAATCGAATACATATCCCATAAAGTCTCTTTAGAAGAAAAAACTTGTTTTTTCAAGGGTAAACACATAATACCAGACAGAAATATGGATAAATTTTCGTATCATATTGATGAATCGGATATAAAAAGGGAAAAAAACAAGGCCAGGGATTTAAGACAGTCCCAATGGTGGAAACGGCGTTGCTCAAAGGGCGTATGCTGGTACTGTAAAAGGCCGACTTTGCCGCGTGAGCTAACCATGGATCATATCGTAGCCCTTTCAAGGGGCGGTAAAACCACAAAAGGGAATGTCGCTCCGGTTTGCAAGGAATGTAATAATAAGAAAAAAGAACTCCTCCCAATGGAATGGGAGGAATATATGAAAAACTATAATTAAAGGTATACAGGACACCCTGCTATATAGTCTCTATGGATGCAAACTCCGGTTCATGAAGCGGTAAAAGAATGTCAGCCATCTCTTTTATTTTTAGCATGATGTCATAGGAGTCATAGGCGTTTACAACAGTTCCGGGAGGAATAACCTCCATCTCCAAAGCTTTTATTTCATTCGGAGGATAAAAATTCTCTTTAATAACACAGAAACTCGTAATTATAGCCTTTCCTTTTTCTGTTTCGATGATTACGCTCAGGCCGCCTCTGGTATGAACAGGCGTATGCATGACTGAGATACCCGGCACAATTTCACAGTCATTTGTGACAATTTCTATCTGCCTGTTTTCTTCTATGTCTTCTATGTAATCCTCAAGGTATCTATAATCCAGCGGATGCGGATTGTGGATTGTTTCAAGTTCTTTTTCATGTATAAAGAATGTTGCGTTTGAGCATTTATAATCGTTTTCACAATGGTCATTGTGAAGGTGCGTATGTATCACTATATCAATATCTTCCGGCTTTAGCCCAAATCTGTCAAGTCCTTCTTCAAACCTGAAGATCTTGCCATTGATCGATTTTTCTCTCTCTTCAGACTGTATCGGCGTCATCTCTCCTGTATCAACCAGTATCTTTTTATTCCCGCCTTCCAGATACCAGCAAAAAATCGGAATAGTGAAGTTTTTTCCATTGTTGTACTGATATGTCATCATACTTTTATCAAAATTTTTTGTTCCCATTACAATGGGATGAATTTTATATGTGCTCATCAGGCCTCCATCAAAACTTATTAGCAAAACTTATTAATTGAAAAGTAGTAGATGATACTTTATGATATCTCAAAAATAGCATAAGGCAATTCTTAAATTCAACTGAATAAAATAAACTCTTTAAAGTTAAGGAATGATAATAATGCAAAATATCGAATGCCCCGGATTTAAAGCGGCCGGCGTTGCGGCGGGTCTGAAAAAAGACGGGCGGAAAGACCTTGGCATAATATTTTCTGAAGTTCCCGCAAATGTTGCCGGGGTCTTTACAAAAAACAGCGTACAGGCAGCATGTATTAGTCTTTGTAAAAAAAGAATTGAATCAGGAAAAGCGCAAGCCATTATCGCAAACAGTGGGAACGCGAACTGCTGTACTGGAAAAAATGGTATGCGCGATACGATGCTAATGTCGGAATATATCTCACAAGGTCTTGACCTTTCCGAAGAGATGGTTTTTGTGGCATCAACCGGTGTAATCGGAGTGCCGCTGCCAGTTGATCTTATCAGGTCGGCCATGCCTGATCTGATTGGCTCATTGTCCGGATACGGCTTTGCCGATTTTGCAGAAGCTGTTATGACAACCGATACTTTTCGGAAGATGAGCAGTCGGCAGGGAATCCATGATGGAAAAAAATTCACGGTTATCGGTGTTGCAAAAGGTTCCGGAATGATCCATCCTGATATGGCAACCATGCTTTGCTTTGTATGCTCTGACATCGATGCGCCTCCTGAAATGCTTCAGACTATGCTTGCTTCATCGGTTCATGACTCTTTTAACAGAATCACGGTCGATGGGGATACAAGTACCAACGATATGGTTCTATTAATGGCAAATGGTCTGTCAGGTGTGAGATTGAACAGCAATTCGGATATGGACGTTTTTCAAAAAGAACTTGATGTTGTATTGAAAGACCTGGCAAGGCAGATTGTAAAAGACGGCGAAGGCGCTACAAAACTGGTTGAAATAGAGGTTAAAGGGGCACAGTCAGATAGTGATGCGCGGCTTGTTGCCGATACGGTGGCAAATTCAAACCTTGTAAAGACTGCCTTCTTTGGACAGGATGCCAACTGGGGAAGGATTATCGCTGCAGCAGGTAGGGCAGGAGCCAAACTTGACCAGGATAAGATCGATATCTATTTTGATGGTATTGAAATTGTCTCATGCGGAGTCTTCTCCGGTAATGATGCAGAGAGGGAAGCAACAAAGATTCTTGAAAAACCTGAATTTATTATCACCATTGACTTAAATATCGGTCAAGGAAAAGCCTCTGTATTGACATGTGATTTTTCAGTTGAATATGTTAAGATTAATGCAGATTACCGAACATAATAGTGTTGGATTTCTTTTATGCCGATGATGCGCCTGCAGAAATTTCTTTCGACTGCCGGGGTCTGTTCCCGCAGAAAAGGTGAGTCTTATATTATTTCCGGCAGAATTAAGGTGAATGGTAAAACTGTAACTGAGCTTGGTACAAAAATAGACCCTTCAAAGGATATGGTTGAATTTGATAGTAAGCCGGTTAAGGCAAATGACAGGCTTGTATATATTGCCTTAAACAAACCAACAGGTTATGTAGCAAGCTGCAGGCAGAAGAAAGAAAAAATTATTCTTGATCTTCTTGCCGGGATACCGGAAAGAATATATCCGGTTGGCCGGCTTGATAAAGACTCAACAGGGTTGCTTCTCCTGACTAATGATGGGGACCTTCATCAAAAACTCTCACATCCTTCCTTTGATCATGCTAAGGAATATGACGTGACACTGACAAAACCGGTTTCAGATGTCGATCTTGATAAACTTGCTTCAGGAATAGAGCTGAACGGGAGAAAAACACGGCCGGCAACAGTTAAACGAATTTCTAAGAAGCATTTTCGGATTATCTTGCTGGAAGGAAGGAATCGGCAAATCCGGCGCATGGCAGAGAAAATCGGCAACCGTGTTGACGGTTTAAAGCGGATAAGGATATCGAATATAAGACTCGGAACACTTGGCAAAGGGGATTGGCGTTATTTGAAGACAAAAGAAATAGAAGCGTTAAAATCAGAGGAATAGATATGGTTAATTATCGTTCGTTGCAGAACAGAGAAGACAGGATTGCCATAATCGGTCTTGGTTATGTTGGATTGCCGCTTGCGGTGCACCTTTCCCGTCACTTTAAAGTTGTCGGTTTTGATCTTAATCTTGAAAGGATAGAAGAGCTGAAGTCGGGAAAAGATAGAACGCTTGAAGTCTCGGAAGAAGAGCTTGCTGAAATAGAAATGCAGTTTACAGCTCTCCAGGCTGATATTTCTTTGTGCAGGCTTATTATTGTTGCAGTTCCAACACCTATTGACGAGTATCGCATTCCTGATCTTGGTCCTGTTAAAAACGCTGCAATTGCTGCAGGCAGGCAAATGAAGAAAGGGGCATGTGTGGTTTTTGAATCTACAGTCTATCCGGGAGTGACCGAAGATGTTTGCGTTCCGATTTTAGAGAAAGAATCAGGGTTGAAATTCGGCAAAGAGTTTACAGTAGGGTATTCTCCCGAAAGAATAAATCCCGGGGACAAGGTTCATACGCTGGACAAAATTGTAAAGATAGTTTCAGGTTCCGATGATGACACCACCGATCTTTTATGCGATGTTTATGGAAAGATCGTAACAGCTGGAATTCACAGAGCTTCTTCGATAAAGGTTGCCGAAGCTGCCAAGGTGATTGAAAATACGCAAAGAGATTTAAATATTGCACTGATGAATGAACTTGCCCTGATTTTCGATAAAATGGGAATCGATACAACGGAAGTGCTTGAGGCATCCGGGACAAAATGGAATTTTCTGCCTTTTCGACCCGGGCTTGTTGGAGGACATTGTATAGGCGTTGATCCTTATTATTTAACATTCAAGGCTGAATCAATGGGCTACCATCCTGAGATTATCCTTGCCGGCAGAAGAATAAATGACAGTATGGGTAAGTATGTAGCTGAACGTATGGTTAAGCTGCTTATCAATGCTGAAAAAAAAGTGCATGACTCTAAAGTCGCTTTTCTTGGCATCACTTTTAAGGAAGATGTTCCGGATTTAAGAAACACTAAAGCAATTGACATCATAAAGGAACTTGAAGATTACGGTGTAAAAGTTCTTGTACACGATCCTCTTGCCGACAAAAATGAAGCTCAAGAATATTATGGCATAGAACTGCAAGACCAGAGTGTCTTGCAAGACGTTGATGCGGTGATCATAGCAGTTGCCCATTCCGACTATAAGCATATCGGCCTTTCAGGGATAGCAAACATGTGCGGGGGGGGCGACTCGATTGTTGTCGATGTAAAGGGACTTTTTAAACCATCGGGTAGAGAGGCCGGAAAGATCACATACTGGCGGCTGTAATTTGCAATATTCGATTCCTATCTGCCTGCCCGAATTTCAGAAATATCGATAGCGTATTTTTTTATTTTATAATGAATCGCTCTGCGGCTGATACCGAGGAGGTCTGCTGCATCTTTCTGAACACCTTTTGTTTCCTTAAGTGCCCTGACGATTGTGCTTCGTTCGCTTTCTTCAAGTGAAAACGCTTCCTGTTTTTCAAGTATATTATCATTAGAAAGATCTGGGGCAATGTCCGGAAGGCCGGTTAGCTGAAGATCTTCAGGCCGAAGGACGCCATTGTCACACAATACGATACCTGCTTCCAGAGCATTTTTCAGTTCTCGGACATTGCCCGGCCATGGATAATTGCTCAGCCACTTTATTGTTTCAGATGGAAGTTCTACCATCGGAATGTCATTATTATTGCAGAATGATTTGACAAAATACCGTGCAAGGTACTTGACATCCTGTTTTCTTTCTCTGAGATGTGGAATTTTAAGAGTAACAACTCTCAGACGATAATAAAGATCTTCGCGGAATCGGCCTGCCCTCATATCTTCAATCAGATCTGAATTTGTCGCGGCTATGACACGGCAATCCACAGATATTTCATTTATATCTCCTATTCTTCTAATTTTCCGGTCTTCGATAAATCTTAATAGACGAATTTGCATGTCAGGAGAAATATTTCCGATTTCATCCAGAAAAAGAGTGCCGCCATCGGCTTCACTTATCAGTCCATTTTTATTTCGTATGGCGTGAGTGAATGCTCCTTTGACATGCCCGAAAAGCTCACTTTCCAGGATGCCTGGAGGTGTTGAGCCGCAGTCTACAACAATAAAAGGTCGGTCTCTGCGTGGACTGCTTTGATGGATAAGGCGTGCCGCATGCTCTTTGCCTGAACCGCTTTCACCCAGGATCAATACGCTGACACTACTTACAGAAACCCTTTCAATCAATTTCATCAGTTCCTGCATGGCCGGGCTTTGCTCTGTGTCCAGCATATTCTTGGAGGAGGCTTTATTGTCCTCTGATAATTTTTGTCCGGGCTCGGTATTTTTCAGAATTTCACGAAGCTTTCGCAATAACTCATGCCCGTCAAACGGTTTGGCGACATAATCAACAGCACCGGCTTTAACGGCACTAACCGCATCAGGTATCGATCCATAGGCTGTTAAAAAAATTACAGGCAGATCAGGGCGGAATCCCCGTACTTCGCTGAAGAGGTCAAGCCCTCCCATTCCCGGCATTTTCATGTCGGAAATCATCAGATCGATATGTTCGTTTTTAAGAATTTTTATGGCTTTTTCAGCTCCAGAGGCTTTTAGGACATGGAATCCATTTGAGGAAAGACGCGCATCTATGACTTCGAGCACATTCAAGTCGTCATCAACTATGAGGACGGTGTGTCTTGGGTCACTCACTTTGCCACCTTTACTCTATCTCGGTCATTTTTTGCTTAATATTTTTATCAATCGCTTCCAGAGAACTTAGCTGGTGTTTAAGCTTTTTGATTTCTTTATCCATTTTATTTATCCTGTTTTTCTGGAGTAGTATCTCCTTGTCCTTGGCGACAATAATCTTTTTTAATTTTTTATTGGCACCCGGTTCTTTTTCATTTTTTTTTGGCTCTGCTTTTATTTTTTCCGGCAACCCTTTTTGTAGAAGGAGAGGCCTCAGTAATATTGGATACTCATCTTTTGTTTCCGCGGATTCAAGTTGGCTCCAGACATCCCACAGAATTATTGATGCACTCAGTTCTTCAGGGCTCTCGGCAAGGACCAGGCGCGTGCATGCAAGACCATATAGCGATTTTCTACGGATATCGTCATTCCGGGCAAGCTGGCTTAGCATTCGATAAATTTCAAGAGCTTTTTTATAGTCGTTGTTTTGAAACGCCTGGTTTCCCCTCTCAAGGGTTATTGCCTCAGCGTTATAATGATGACTTTTATTGTCAATTACAACTGGCGTCATTCCGTCAATATAAGCACACCCAAAGGCATTGAAAAAACCGGAGCATATTGAAATTGTAGCCAATATGAAAATCGATATTCTGTTTGCCCTGTTTATTTTCATTGCCGTAAAGTCGTCTGCCTATCCTTTTTTTACAACAGGAATAGTGAAGTAGAACGTACTTCCTTCTCCTTCCTTGCTTTCAACCCAAATTTCACCTTTATGCGCCCTGACAATGCTTTTTGAAATATTTAATCCAAGGCCGACGCCATCCATGTGATCCCTTGATTCTTTTGTTTGATAATATTTATTAAAAATTAATGATTGTTCTTCTTTCGGGATACCGGGCCCGTTGTCTGAAACAGAAAAAACCAGATTTTTATCGGTTTTATCAGGATTAATGCTGATTTTGATTAAACTCCCCCTTCCTGAAAATTTGATTGCATTATCAAGGAGGTTATGAAATACGCGTTGAAGATAATCGGGGTCTCCCATTGTGTCGGGCAGTTTCTTGTTTTTCATGACTTCAAAACGGATATTTCTTTTTTCTGCAATATGCTCCAAGCGCCTTACGCATCCTTCAGCCAATTCCAGTGCATTGAAAGGCCGATTGTGAATTTTCAGGGCTGATGACTCCAGGCGTGAAACTTTCATCAGGTGATTCAGCAAATCACATATTCGTCCGATTTCCACGCTTGCGATTTCAAGAAATTTCCTCTGGCGCTCATTAATGCTGCCCATTACTTCTTCGGCGATCATATTCACTGATTCACGGGTCGAAGTCAAGGGCGTTCTGATTTCATGACTTAGCATGGAAATGAAATCCGACCTCATTCTTTCTTCCTCCTTAAGCTGGTCCGACATCTCATTAAAGGCGTGGGCCAGTTCTCCAAACTCGTCGGAGGATCGAATTTTTATTGGGACACCGGGTTGCACCCTTGATACCGACCTTATTCCCCTTATGAGTTCCCTTAACGGGCGAATCATGGAATATGATAAAAAGAGGATGCCTATCAGACCGACTACACTTGAAAAGCCGAGGCCGATCAAGCTGTTTCGGGCTGATATTTGCCCTAGCTGGTTCAGTTTGCGTGTTGAAGCTTCAACGTTCTTTTCATTTTCATTCCGTATCCTGGATAGTTGGTCGATCCATTCATTGATTTGCTTTTCGGGAAACCACGTCGGTTGTGACCGGGCAGTATAATTTTTTCCAAATGATACTGCATTGCTTGCTTTATAGGTTTCAGACAGTTTCTTCCATCCATCTGAAATGATAATCCCCCTTGACGCCATTGCCAATATTTTCTCAAGATTTTTATTGAATTCGCTATTTGCTTTTTTAAAAAAAAGTATGTAATCATCTTTTTTAAGCAGAGCATATTTTTTTCCAAACTCTTCCATACTTAAAAGATTTTCAATCATTCTTTTTGATACAGTGGCTATCTCATAATTCCTGTTAACAATGTTCTCGGAAATATTGACTATCTGTTTAATATTAATAAACAGAACAAGAATTGTCCCATAGAAAATCGATAAGAAACAACAGAACCAAACAAGCAGCTTGCCTCTTATTCCGAAAACCGGTTTCATAATTTCCATCCCTTATTTTCTATTCATCAGTTTGAAAAACTATAATTTATAACAGAATAGACTAAAGTGTCTGAGACAACAACAGGAAAATATGAAGTTTATCAGCGTGTCTTTTTATAAAGTGCTTAAAAATCTTAAAGTGAAATATTTTTAGGGTACCTATCTAAATAATTACAGATAAAATCATTAATTATTATTGATTTGGGCCTGTTTTTTAAGACGCCTACTTAATGGAAAAAAGGGCACGGTGGTACGGCTTTGTTGAGATAACAGTGTTCAGAGGCGAAAACTTTGTAAATATTTCGGGCGAAACAGGCATATTTTTCTTGAAATACTGGGCATTAAAAGGTAAATGAAAAAGATAAAGATTTTAAGATTGATAAAGAGGTTTGCATGTCCAGTAATAGACTAACACAACTTGTAGCAGCACTTTTGATTTTGATCTTTTTTGCAATAGCAGGGTGTGGCGGTGAGCAGGACGCTCCCCCGTCACCGGGCACCATTATCGATTTTACAAACATCACACCAACTTCGCTTACAGTAAACTGGACAAAAGCAACAGATGACAATACTTTGCAACCGTATCTCGAATATAAAGCTGTATATCATATTTATGACATTATAGGTACGGTCAACGCAGCCCTTAGAGGAAGGGATGTTCCGCTTATTATTGAAAATTCTGACGGAGAAGAGGAGCGCATCACCTGGGTGCAGGATAATACATCGATTGATGTAAAAGACCTTGATGATGGTATTGAATACTATTTTAACGTTGTTGTGCGAGACAGGTACTGGAATGCATCTGTCTATAGATCGGTCTCAGCTAAAA
>JAFDJC010000387.1 GCA_019307665.1 Deltaproteobacteria bacterium
ATCTGACGCGGATCCACGATATCCTAGAGAAAGAGGAAAGAATTATAAATTATTTTTCTACGACTATTTTGCGATCAAGAGAAAGCTCTTTATGAGTTTTTACATGAGAAAGAGGATTGGTATAGAGTTAAATGACGTAGCTAAAATAATCAGTAATTCCATAAAGAATCATTTGTCCTGTGTACCATTAGGTCTACATCGTTTCATATTGAGATCTCTATTAAGAGCCTATATTGGGGTACGGAATTCTGTAGTTTTTTTGAGAAATTTAAAACCGGACTTGTTAGTCGTCGTGAATTCCTACGGTCATGCAGATATAGTACATGGAGCTAAAATTCTAAGAATACCCATTATTGAGTTGCAGCACGGTTTTATATATCCATACCATTTGGGTTACACATATCCGGATGTTGAAAAAAATTACATCGACATTTTCCCAGATTATCTGTTCACATTTGGTGAATTATGGAATTCAGCGACTAATTTCCCAATTCACGAGCAAAATCTTATTGCAACAGGATTTCCGTACTTTGAGGAGCAACGGGAAAAGTATCAAAACCTTGATCGCAAGAAACGGGATATTCTGTTTATCTCACAAAATACTATTGGCCGGCGACTTCTTAGAATTGCAATACAAGTTGCTCTAAAGGCGAAAAATTATAATATTATTTTTAAGCTTCATCCAAAGCAATATAATGATTGGAAGGAACGATTCAGTGATATATTATGTGAAATGCCACTAAATATTGTCATTTATGGCAAGGACGCCCCAAATATTTACAGGCTTTTTAGAACATCACGTGTTCAAGTTGGAGTCTTTTCAACCGCGTTGTATGAGGGACTGGGCTTTGGCCTCAAAACTATTATCTGTATGTTGCCGGGATGGAGATTTGCTAAGCAACTTGTTAGTTCCAAGCAGGCAAGTTTAGCAAAAAATAGTAAGGATATTCTTCGTTTGATTTCAATCGACGATGGCAAGAATAATGATGTCGCTAAGATTTTTCGACCAAACGCAGTTAATAATATGCATTTTGCGATTGATGAAATACTTGAACAAAGGAAAAAACTAAGGGTACGTTATGATAGTTGTTATTGATTACGGAATGGACAACTTAAGAAGGTGATATCCAAAATGCGAGTTTGTTGCATTACGAGGACTGTAAACACAGGAGGGGCTGGGAAGAGTCTTCAGATACTTTTGAATAGAATGCCTGAATCCGTAGAACCGATAATACTCACCCGTAGTAAGAGTTATGTTTACAGAAGATTACATAAAAGAATCAGATATGTTACGACAAGCTCAGGCTTCTATCCTTTCCACTACCTTGGGGAAACAAGAGACCCGCTGTGGTTGAATTACCTTGCATGGATCGGCAGATCCGCATTTGTATTCAAGGCCGTTTGCCTTATACGTCGTTTGTCTCCGGATATAGTTGTTCTTAACGGATTTCAGGCTCTGTGGTATGCACCTTTTCTGTCAGAAAAGGTAAAGGTCGTTTTATACGCCCGTGAAATATTGAACATGTCGAAACGCGACTCAGTATTTGCAGTTAAAAACATCGACAGGTATGTTGATCACGTCATTTGCATTACGGAAAACCACAGGGATCATTTGCACGGAATAAAATGCCCTAGGAGTATAGTCTACAACGCCGATGAAACGGTTTTGTCGGAACCGTTGCCGAAAAAAACATTGTCGTCAGAAAACAAAAACGAAGTAAACGTCGGTGTTTTTGGGACCATCCATCATGTCAAGGGACAGTTTTTGATACTTGATCTGGTCGGCAAGTATCGTGAAAAAGTAGAAGCTCTGAAAATTAAGTTTTTCATTTTTGGCGGTAATAGTGGTTTAACCACTAGGCATGATGGTCGAGAACAATTGATGCGACGTGTTGTCAAAAATGGCTGGCAAGAATTCATCAAGTTTCCCGGTTGGGTCAACGATGCGTCAACCGCAATGCAACGGATGAACTTTATACTGAGAACCGATATCGTAGGTTGTCCATGGGGAAGAGACGTCATTGAAGCGATGAGTAACGGTAGGGCCGTGGTGGCACCGGGTGAATCTCAAGTTTTCATTAAACCAGGTCTTACCGGGTTTCTTTTTCCTCCGGGAGATGTTGAAAAAATGGCTGAGGTTATTTTTGATCTGGCGTCAAAACCGGAGAAGTGCACTAGGCTGGGAAAATCTGCTTATTTGTTCGCCCAAGAGAATTTTGATCCTAAAAGAAATGCATTAAAGGTATTTGACATCCTGAGAAACTTTTGAAGAAGAATTACTTGAGTAAAGGTAGTCCATGGGTGAAAAGCATTTTGATTTTGTACGGGTAGCACACAAAAGCTGCACAGAAGCGCTTCAGGCCAATACGGCGCTTTCGTTGCACGCTAACCCGTGCCTTGC
>JAFDJC010000171.1 GCA_019307665.1 Deltaproteobacteria bacterium
TACCTGCCACGATCCTATGCCGTGACTTTTCCTAAACGCTCACTACCCTGGCTCTTTACCAACGCAGCTTTAGGTGGTTTGAAGCCTGCTCCTGCAAACCGGCTCCGAGGGGCCCTCCCTCATCTTTTGTGCAGTTGCGCACACTTTATGAAAAAAGTGCGCTCGTGGCGCACTATATTGGATTACGTTGTCTTGCCCAAAAAAGGGCGGCTATCCGAAAAAGACAAACAAATAGAGCATTCAGAAGAATTTATCGAATTCAGGCGTAAACATTCGGCAGTAGAATCTTCCATCAATGCTTTAGAAAATCATGGATTGGACCGCTGCCTTGATCATGGTCTTCATGGATTTAAGCGTTACATCGCATTATCGGTTTTAGCGCGGAACATACAGATATTGGGACATCAAATTCAGCAGAAACAGTTAAATCGAGAAAAGCGCCGTAAAGCGGCATAAGTGCCAATATCTGCTTATAAAATAGAAATTAAAGGAGTAGTATTTTTAATTTCAGGAAAACCGTTACGAAATTCATACTTGCATTACTTGTCGTAATTTTTTAGTGCAGGAATGTAATTTATAACGATAGGAAACTCGGCTGAGAAGTAAAAACCATGAGTTTTCGTTCAGACACTATATAGGGTACTATGTAGGATTGTTAGGCAACTTATTCGACTCAATTTATCAAATCATAATTTATTAGAAAAAGTAACACTAAAAAATGAACTAAAAAAACATTTAAGCCGATTACGTATGTCTCATAGGGAAAGAGAATAAATATTTTCTGCGATATAAAAAACCGATCTCATGATATTGCTTAAACGCCGAGGTTGTGATCGTTTCCAGCTGGCAAAGATCCCTTTAAAATAAAACTGCTTAATGAAAAGCTTAGATATGACATGAAATTTAATCGAATTAACTATTCACAAAATTTGTGATTTTCCAAAACACGGGTCGCTTATTTCTGAAAACTTTTCGTACAAATATTTTATCAAAACAATTATTAATAAAACCGTAAAAAGTCCCAACTCCGCCACTCCGGCGAAGGCCGGAGTCCAGAAGCTATTGAAATAACTGGATTCCGGCCTTCGCCGGAATGACAACAAATGGATTTTTTGACTTTTTACGAAGCCATCAACTAGTGGACAATTATTTTATTGTTTAATGAACTTTGAACTCTTAAGTTAATATACATTTACGATATATCATTTCTCCTCCTGGTATTCAGCAATAACCCGGGATGTCACCCCTCCCCTTGCAATAAACTCACCCTCAACCGACATTTTTCTGGGTTTAATTATCGACACGAGATCATCAAGTATCCGGTTCACCACATGCTCATAGAATATTCCTACATTTCGATACTGAAGCAGATAATATTTAAAAGATTTCAACTCAACAATTTTTTTATCAGGGCTATAGCATACAGTGATACATCCAAAATCCGGCAGGCCTGTCATGGGGCAGACCGACGTATATTCCGGGTTCCTGATAGTAATATCGATATCTCTTTTTAAGTGATATTGATAATCGACCGGGTCGAGCACATCCGCCTTTACAATATCCGGACTTTCAATAGTATATCGAATACTCTCATCAAATATTTTCTGCATTCACAACTCCTCTTGCATTTATATGATAATCTGTCTTGACATAAACCATTTTTCAACCTAAATTTTTAAGGAAATTTATTATTCTTATATAAAGGACTTTCCAATGGCATCATCCATAGATGAACATATCTTAAGAACAACCAAAGAAATCGTTGTCAAATTTATTGAAGTCGGCAGGGTCAGCCCTACCAGCTTTGATGAATCATTCAAAAACATTTTCAGTACCGTCAACGATTGTGTAAAAGGCGTACAGCAACCTTCTTCGTCACAAAACGGTGAAAGCCGGTCAAGCTGAATCAGTGCGCCTCAGACCAGTTTTTTCCGCATGCTATGTTAACTTTCAGGGGGACCCTCAGATCCCATGCCTCCTCCATTATCTTTCTGACAAGCATCATTACAGTCTCAAGTTCATCAGGCGGCACTTCAAAAATAAGTTCATCATGCACTGAAAGAAGCATTGCTGCTTTTAGATTTCTTTCAAGAAATGCCTCATCAACTTTAATCATTGCAATTTTTATCAGGTCGGCAGCGCTGCCCTGGATCGGCGTATTGATTGCGACACGTTCTGCGAACTGACGCAGGTTTCGGTTGGAACTGCTGATGTCCGGTAATGGGCGAATGCGATTGAGCAGCGTGTTTGATTGTTTTGTCTCAACCGTCTTTGCAATGGTTCTGTCGATAAACCGCTTTACACCTTGATATCTGGCAAAATACCCGTCTATATAGTTTTTTGCCATTTTCTGGCTTATTCTTAACACCTTGGATAGTCCAAAAGGACTCATGCCATAAATAATGCCGAAATTTATTGCCTTTGCCTGCTGTCTTACTTCAGGCGTAATAAGGGACGGAATATACTGAAACACTTCTGCAGCGGTTCGCACATGAATATCTTCATCATTAACAAATGCCTTTATCAGTATTGGATCTTCTGAACAGTGGGCCAGGATACGCAGTTCAATCTGGGAATAATCCGCGGAAACAAGATGCCAGCCTTTTTTAGGTACAAACGCCTTTCGAATCTCCCGTCCCTCCTCTCCCCTGATGGGAATATTCTGGAGGTTAGGCTCCGAACTGCTGAGTCTGCCGGTGGCCGTTACCGTCTGATTGTATGATGTATGAATTCTTCCGGTCTCATTGGACACAAGGCCGAGTAAGGCATCTGTATAAGTCGATTTTAGCTTTGAAAGTGTTCGATGCTGCAATACAAGCTCAGGCAATTCATGCTTGTCCGAAAGCTGTGTCAGGACATCTACATCCGTGGAATATCCGGTCTTTTTTTTGGTTTTTTTTACAACAGGCAGCTTCAGCTTTTCAAAAAGAATTCTGCCAAGCTGCTGGGAGGATCTAATATTGAACTCTTCTCCGGCAAAAACATATATACTCTTTTCGATTATCAGGAGTCTTTTTTCAAAAGATATTGAAAGCTCCTGAAGTTTTTTAGTATCGATACAAATACCTCTCATTTCCATACTCATGAGAACCGGCACAAGAGGCATCTCAACTGTATCAAGCAGTTCTTTTAGGCCTGCTTTTTCGATCATCGGAAGCAGTACATGAAAGGCAGAAAGGGTTATATCGGCATCTTCACAGGCATAGGGAACCGCCTTTAAAAGCGGAACCTCCCTAAACCCCTCTCCTTTCTGAACATTTTCCGTAACCTCTTTATATGAAATCATTTGATGATCAAGAAGATCAAGTGCAATCTGGTCAAGACTGTGTACGCGCCTTGAGGGATTTAAAAGATATGATGCCAGCATCGTGTCAAAAATAATACCTTTTAAATCAATGCCGTACCGGAGTAGTACTATCCAGTCATACTTGATATTCTGTCCTACTTTGCCGATATCAGGATTGGTCAAAACAGGCGTCAATGCATCAAGGACAGTACGACAGTCGAGTTGCCCCGATTCTCCAGGATCAGCATGTCCCACAGGTATATAGAAAGCCTCGTCCTTTTTACATGAAAAGGATAAACCTACCAGCTCAGCCTCAACAGGCCTTTTGGAGGTTGTCTCGGTATCAAATGCAAACAGACCTGTCTTTTCAAGGTAGCGAACAAGGTCTTTGAGCGCGTCCATATCCAGAATTGCTTTATATTTTTTTTCAGACAGGTTGTTTTTTACGCTAAAGTTTTTATGAAGCTGTCTGAATTCAAGTTTTTTAAAAATGTCGGACAGTACCTGTTCATCAGGCTGTTGTACCTTTAATACATCAGGGTCAAAGTCAATAGGGATGTTCTTGTTTATAGTGACCAGTTTCCTGCTTAAAAAGGCCTGGTCCCTGTACTCTAACAGGTTTTCCTTTTGCTTTTTCTTTGTAATGGTTCCCACATGTTCATACAGGTTCTCCATACTGCCGAACTCCTGGACAAGGGCTGCCGCAGTCTTTGGCCCGACACCTGGAACTCCGGGAATATTATCGGCTGTATCGCCCGAAAGCCCCATGGCATCGATAACCTGCTCCGGCTCAATACCGAACTTTTCCTTAACGGTATTTTTATCCATTATGATATTCTTCATGGGATCCCAAATAACCGCATCATCTGTTACAAGCTGCAGAAAATCCTTGTCACCTGTCACCATGACGACCGAAAAACCGGCGTTTTCGGCAAGAGATGAAAGGGTGCCGATCAAATCATCTGCCTCAAAACCCTGTTTTTCAAAAATCTTAAGGTTAAACCCGCGAACGATATCCTTTATTATCGGGACCTGTACAGCCAGGTCGTCAGGCATGGGGGGGCGGTTCGCCTTATAATCTTTATAAATTTCATGGCGAAACGTCGGCCCTTTAACGTCAAACATGACGGCAAGGAATTCCGGCTTTTTTTCATCCATGAGCTTCAGGATCATTTTGGTAAAACCAAAAACGGCATTTGTCGGCAGGCCCTCGGAATTCGACAGGTTCCTGATGGCATGATAAGCCCTGTAAATATATGCACTGCCATCGATAAAATATACTGTTTTTTTCATTCAAGCCTTTTTGTTTTTTTATGACTGCCTTTAAAGTCCAATTTCTTCTGCAATCTTTGCCATTGCCCCAAGACTCAATTCAACAAATTCATTAAGCGTCATATCTATTTTTTCACACTCCAGTATCCGCTCCCGGCTTACCGCACGTGCAAAATGTCTGGTTTTCATCCTTTTGGTTACTGATTTTGGTTTTACGCCGGCAATTTTTTTATCCGGGTAAACCAGTGCTGTTGCGACAATAAGGCCTGTTATAGTCTCAGAACATGTCAACGCATGATCAAATAACGTAGACCGCTCAAGACCCAGCCCCTCAGCATTGTGGTTTTTGATCGCCTCAACGATATCCTTTGATACACCCTTTGACAAAAGGATTCCAGCTGCTTCCGCCCCGTGACGGCCAGGATCTTCATTCGTTATTTCATAGTCGATATCATGAAGAAGTCCGGCGATCCCCCAAACCTCCTCATCCTTATCAAACTTATTGGCCATGGCCCGCATGATTGCCTCTGATGCAATGCAGTGGGAAATAAGCTTTTCGTTTTTCAGATGCATTTTCAAAAGCTCCAACGCATCATCCCTTGAGATACCTGCTAATAAGCCTTCTGTCATAAATAACCCCTCGGGAAACATTTAAGTTGTTGACGGAAAATTCAAATATTGTAAAAGATTCTTTTGCACATATCATGGATATATGTAAACAACAAGGCCAGGAAAATAACATGGGCAGCAATAGAAGCTCGTCGTACAGGGAAAAACGCCTTAGGGCCAGGGAACGGATATGCGTCTGCTGCAATAAGAAAGCACCTTTTTGCTGGAAATGCAGGTGCGGATTTACTATTTGTCAAAAATGCATGGAAGACAATTTCTGGGGCATGTCCTGCAACGGCATTACATGGGAATGCCCTGACTGTGGGGGACAAAACGGTTTCGGGAATCAGTAAAAAGTGAAAAAAATTAATCGTAAAGTCATTATAATTTCAGTCTCCATTCTCTTTATACTGTCAGGCAGTATGGTTCTTTTAGGAACACATTTTGCCCTAAAGCCAAAAAGATTCAAAGCCTTTTTGGAGTATGCGCTTCATAAATACATGGACGAAACGGTCTCCATAGGTGATGCGCGCCTCCGGTTCAAAAATGGTCTTTTAGTTACAATAAAAAATTTAAGCATGGGCAGTCCTGGAACCATGCAAATTAACGTTAAAAAACTGAAAGCAGAATTCTCTCCCCTGAAGATATTAACCGGAAAGTTGCATGTCCTGGACCTTCAGTTTGAGAAGCCTGAGATGATTGTTTATATTGAACCGTTTATGGAAGAAGGGTCCATTGATTTAACACTTCTTTCGTCAGCAGGAATCGAAAACGGTTCAATTCAAGCCTTTTATCAGGGGAAAACATTTCTTTTAAACCAAATTAACGGACACATCAGCACCAACAGCATCAATCTTGAAAGTTATATTCTGGACGGCCGGGCAAGCATTTTTGCCGGGAATATTGACGGTAAATGGAAAAGCCGGACTGAATTTCTGAACCTGAATCTCGAAAAACTGGAATGCAATATAAGCGGAACCGCTGATATTAAAGCCGATTTTGAAAAACAAGATAATGGACTTAACTTATCGCTCTTGATATCCGCTAACAATATCGATCTTCCCGGGAATGGCAAAACAATCGAACAGGCTGTGTTGGCGATAGATTCCAGCGGAACCAACGATTTTATTAAATTCATGGAAATAAACCTTAAAACAAATGGATTCCATCTGTTCGGAATAGGAAATCTCAATTTGTCCCGGGAAGGTACTATAGTAAATACTATAGGAGATGCACTGCTCAACATCAAATTGGGTTCAGACAAATTTGACTATAAAACGATGACGGAATACCTTCCATCCGACCTGTTTCCTGAATGGCTTAACCTGCTGTTGCTGGAACAGATCAGAAACGGAAACATAGAACTTGCCTCGCTTGAATATAACGGCCGACTTGGAGGTTTTGCAAACGCGGACAGCTTTCATAAAAATCTGTATATCAAAGGAATTCTGGATGGTATGAGTTATGGGGCAGGCCACAGCCCTGACCGGATTACAGATCTTACAGGTACTGTTTTTTATGAAAAGGGAAACCTGTCTTATAAAAATATTTCAGGTGTCGCGGGTGACTCCTCTATCAAATCCGTGGATCTTATTTTTCCGGACATAGCAGCTGACGGCCTAAGACTTATCATAAATACGGATTTGGAGGCAAAAGCCAAAGATTTTGCTCAAATGTGGCGCGCTGCCATGGAACCGAGGGAAGCCTTCGACCTCATGGCACCTCTTTCAAACATCAAAAAAGGCTGGATAAAGGCCAATGTTTCTTACAAAGAAGGTTTTTCAGGAACCCTTCCACAAGTCATGGGCACTATACATCTTAATGACTGCTCATTTTCATGGTCTGATTTCATCCTTGAAGATATTTCAGGCTCTAATTCAACTCGCTTCCCATCAACAATCTTGCAATCGACCTTTCAGACCCACTAAGACAGCAGATATACAATTTCACCTTAACAACCGATGGGCCACAAAACCTGAACGGCTTTCGCTTAAACAACGGGTCATCAATAATCATGAAAGGAAAAGGAAAAGGTCCTGACTTTTATGGTGATATCCATATTTTAGCAAAGGGATTTGAACTCGGGGGCAAAAATTACATACCGTTCGGCGACCGCATCAACGGCAGTGGCAAGTTAAAAGGCATGCTGTGGCCTGAGTCGATGTTAAGTATGACGGACATAAAACTCCCTATGGGATCCGCCCGCCTTAACCTTCAACTGAAGTTGAAAAAAATCGGCGGCAGCATGAAAATGAAAGGGACGATAAATGCTTATCAGGCAGACAGATCTGCCGGCGCCACATCAAAAAAGCCTTTAATGGGCGGGATAGATATGCTCCTCGCATGGGGAGAAGGTCTGCCTGCATCAGGCAGTGTAAAGCTTTTTGACATGTCCGTCTTCTACAACGACAGTATTATGACACTTAACGGACCAATTACTATCAGCAGGTCCATGCTTTCCACAAAAAGCTTTAACATTATCCATGATATAGACACCAAAATAAAACTTTCAGGGAGGCTTGAACTCGGAAACCAAAATCGTTTCACCGGTAATCTTGCTGTGGATAATTTTGAAATTAACCCAAAAGAATCATCCAATATTCAATTGCCCGAATCACTTATTGGAAAAGCAGACATCAGTATATCGAATCTCAACCTTTTGGGCTTTCCCTTTGAAAAGGCGAATATGAAAGCTGACCTTAAAAAAGGGGTCCTCCTGCTGAGCGGCATAAACTGCAGTGGAGATTATGGCTCATTAAAAGGTCAGGCAGAGTTTGCCAAAAAAAGAAAAGGACGCTTTGATGTCAATATCGACCTTAGGAACAAAGGGCTTGAAAATTTTTTTTCGGCCATTTATTCTAACAAATTTCTGATAGATGGATACTTGCGTCTAAAAGGGCATATCCACGGCACGACAAACAACATCAACGGCGATCTGGCTTTTTCTGCCAGTGATGGTCACATTCTTAAATCATCATTGATGGCCAGGCTTTTCGGCGCCCTTAATTTTTATAAAATAATTAAATCACGCAATCTTGACCTTGCCGAAAAACGCTTTTCTTACAACAAAATTTTTTCAAGCTTTGATATTAAAAACAACCTGATGGTATTCGATGACTTCTACCTTGACAGCAATTCACTCCAATTCTCAGCTGTTGGCAACTATAATATCGAATCAAAGATCATTGATTCAACAATCGGTGTACAACCCCTTGAAACGCTTGACTGGGCGGTAAGCGCAATACCTGTAATCGGATGGGTCCTCACCGGAGAAGACAAAAAACTGATTGTAATCAGCTTCAATGCAACCGGCGATATTAATAAACCTGAAATTGACCTTGCGCCTTCTAACACACTATCACAACCGGTCTCTGAAACACTCATCAGAATACTTGATCTGCCGGAAAGGCTGATTGACAAATCAGAGAAAATAATTCCCGGATTGAAAAAATAAGACAAATCAGAGAAAATAATTCCCGGATTGAAAAAATAAAAATTGTAATGTCCTGCTGTTTCGTTCCTTGGCTTTGTTTATGTTTTACAATATTACCTGTAGCCGCTAAAGTATGATGTCCCTGAGCATTCATCACTGTCAGTCCAGTTTGCACTTCCAGTTAAGTTGTCCTCGTTTATATGCAATTCCCAGTCTGTATATGTTGTCGTTACGCCATCATAAGTAAAATAAGTTGGTTCAATATAAAGCGTACTCCCCACAACGGTACCTGTAGAAAATCCATCAAATCCTACTACACTGAAACGGACATCATCACATCCATCTTGAGTGACAGTTGCTTCGGAGAAGCCAGTTACCTCGTCATAACACCAGCTATCTGAAATTTCAGTTATATACCAATAACCGTCAAAATCCTCACATGATGTAGTAGAATAAACAAAAATAGGCGAGCCGGTTAAATCGTTTGTTCCACTATATATTGAGATGGTAATCATCTCTCCCTGATACAGGAGTATACTATCACTCCAGTTCCATGGACCTCCGGATGCCAGTTCATCATAATTGCTATCCAATATCTGAACACGAACCTTGCAATCGGCATCTACAGCCATAATATGGCGATTAAAAGACTCATCAGATTGTGGAGCCGGTTCATCCGCAATTTTAATACTGATTGCAACTGAGCCATATTCATCATTATTTGAAGCA
>JAFDJC010000001.1 GCA_019307665.1 Deltaproteobacteria bacterium
GTTGCGCCGCTTAAAGACCACCATAGAAGCGGAGCATCCATGACCATGAAAAACTGGTATGGAATTCTCGGGGGAAGAAGAAATGTCTTTCATCAGGACATACATAACATCATAAAAGAACTTAGCATTCTGGTAAAACCGAGTCTTGTTATATTAGACGGTACGGTCAGCATGATGACGAATGGCCCCACAGGAGGATCGCTTTCAGACCTTAAGCCGACTCATACAATGATTGCAAGTACGGACCAAGTTGCCGCTGACGCCTACGGTGCAACTCTTTTAGGAAAAAAAGCAGACAGCTTCCCGTTTATTTCAAAAGCTGAAGCTGCGGGATCGGGAACAGCTGACTATAATACGCTCAACCCGGTTATATTATGAAAATTGTTACAACAAGAAGAATTGCGCAAATCTTTTTTTTAGTTCTTTTTCTTTGGTTCTCTATAGCCTCTACCCTGGGTGAAAAATGGTGGCAACTCAGGGGTTGGCCTGTCAATCTGTTTCTTCAGCTTGATCCACTGGTGGGTCTTGGAACATTCATTACTACCCGTACATTTTATTCCGGTTTGATATGGAGCATTGTTACGATTGTCCTGACAATTATTCTCGGGAGGTTTTTTTTTTGTTTTTTATGTCCTTTTGGTGCTATCCACCAATTCGTGGGTTTTCTGGGCAAAAGAAAAAAAACAAAGCCTCAAAAAAGCAGAGTCAATGCATATCATAAAGCCCAGTCAATAAAATATATAATTCTTACCTTTCTGTTGTCAGCGGCAGCAATAGATTTTCTTTTCGATAGTGATATACATAGTAATATACATAGTGATATCCTCTCTTCATCTCTCCAGATCGGGCTCCTTGACCCTATTCCACTTCTCCATCGGTCAGTTAATCTGGTGCTTCTGCCACTCATGGATGAACCTGTTTTAAATCTTTCGCCACATCAGCGGTATTATGAAACATCTTGGATTATCGGCAGTATTTTTCTCGCAGCAGTCATTCTCAACCTAGTTATTCCCAGATTTTACTGTCGCTATATCTGCCCGCTGGGCGCACTTTTAGGTGTCCTCAGCCGCTTCTCCCTTTGGAGAATCGGACAAAGGAAAGGAAAGTGCACGGACTGCAAACTTTGCGAAACAGACTGTGAAGGCGCCTGCGAACCGGGGGGCGCCATAAGGATCAGTGAGTGCGTCTTATGCATGAACTGCCTTCATACATGCCCCGATGATCTTGTGGGTTTCTCTACGAAAGTTTCAGTTTCAGGTGAAACTGTTTCACCTGATATTGAGCGCCGGGAATTGATCGCTGCCGTGATTTCAAGCGCAGTTCTAATCCCTTCGCTCAGACTAAGCGGTCATACAGGTCCGAACTGGAACCCAAACCTGATCCGGCCTCCGGGTTCTCTTGATGAAAGTGCTTTTTTATCCCGCTGTATAAAATGCGGTCAATGCATGCGGGTTTGCCCGACAAATATCATTCAGCCAACCGGCCTCCAGGCAGGCATCGAAGGGATATGGACGCCTACCCTCAATTTTCGCATCGGAACCAGCGGATGTCAGCTGAATTGCATTGCCTGCGGAAACGTCTGTCCCACAGCAGCCATAAGGCCCATTAGCCTTGATGAAAAACTCGGTAAAAAAAAGTATACCGAAAAAGGACCAATAAAAATCGGGACCGCCTTTGTGGACAGGAACCGATGTCTGCCATGGGCCATGAACAAGCCCTGCATTGTTTGCCAGGAAAATTGTCCTGTCAGTCCAAAAGCGATTTATACCAAAGAGTCATTTGAAAGAATAAGAACAGATGAAGATCTTCGAGTCGAATCTGCCGACACCAACCAGGTCTTTCTTGAAAACGATATTTTGAAGCCAAACAAATTTGGGACTGGGGATTACTTCATTAAAATACTCAATTCTCATGACACCAGCCTTCGCCTTGTTAGCAGTAATACAGCCAACAGCATATCAATACCGGAAAGGCTGTCGTGGCAGCAGTCACCACAGTCCGGAAACCGTATCGATATTTTTGTCAGGGTCCAGAAGCCGTTTGTCGACCCTGAGAAATGTATCGGCTGCGGAGTCTGTGAACATGAATGCCCGATCACTGGAAAAAGAGCAATACGGGTTTCAAGAGAAAACGAATCAAGGAATAAGCGCCATAAGTTTGTTTTATAGCAAGACAGGCTCTATAAATTATAATATTTATAAAGAGGTAGCTGTGGCACACGCATACCAGACAGAAGACACACAGTCGGAACTTTTTTTTGCCCTGTGCGAAAAATTCGGAAATGATATTTTCATGCGGGCAAAACTCAAAAATGGAGAACCATGCAATGAATGGGTAGACATTACCTGGGAAAAAGCCGCAGATGAGGCCCTCTTAATGGGGGCTGGATTAATTGAAATGGGGATTGAAAAAGGTGATTGTGTAGGCATATTTGCACACAACAGGCCCCGCTGGATCATAGCCGATCAGGCCATCCAGGGCTCGGGAGCTATTGGTGTACCGATATATCCGACGAGTACTGACAGTCAGCTTGCCTTCATCCTTAACGATTGCGGGGCAAACGCGATCATAACCGGTGATAGGGAACTAATGGAACAAGCCCTGCGCGTAAAACCGGAAGTTTCATCTCTTAATTTTATTGGTTGCATGACGAATCTGAAAACACCCCCTGATGAATATTTAACAGATTACAATAGCCTGTTAAAAAAGGGAAGTGAGTCTTCTTTTGCTCGGGAACAGTTTAAACAGAGAAGAAAACAATTAACCGGAAAAAATACTGCAGCAATTATTTATACATCAGGCACAACAGGGAATCCGAAAGGTGTTGTTCTTAGCCAGGAAAATTTCAAATCCCAGACAGATGTGTTGATAAGCACGCCTGTATTACAAAAAGTTCTTGAAAGGGAAATTCGATTAGAGAGCCTGTGTTTTCTGCCACTGTGCCATATCATGGCGCGCACCGCCGACTATCATCTGCAGATGGCCATGGGAACCACGATAATCTTTTCTGAAAGTATTCAAAAAGTTCAAAAAAACTTGCTCGAAGTAAAACCGAATATTCTTTTTTCAGTACCAAGACTTTATGAAAAAATATATGAGGCTGTCCGTTTGTATTCAGAAAAGTTTACCGGCATTCAAAAAAAGATTTTTGACTGGGCTCTTAAAACAGGCAACAAAGCCTCAGACTATATGATTGAAGGCTCGCCCCTTCCTCCGGCTCTCGGAATTAAATTCGCCCTTTCAAATGTCCTGGTTTTTGACAAAATAAGAAAAGCAGTCGGTTTTGATCGTCTTGTTGTAGCCGGCAGCGGTGGCGGCGCACTTTCAGGGGATATCACCAAGTTCTTTCGAAGCATGAATATTACCATCACTGAAGGCTATGGCTTGACAGAAACCACATCTGCTGTCTCATCAAATGCGCCGACATTTGTGGAACCCCTGCCGGATAAATGGATATATAAAAAAGCGATGGACTGGCTTGTTGACACAGTCATAGTGATGCAGAGCAAAGGTAAATGCCCCTTTAAGTCATTAAAAGGGATGCTCAAAATAACAGTTGTATCAAAGCTTATTCTTCCAAGGTTCATTATCAAACCGGGGTTTGTGGGCCGCCCATGCAAGGACACTGAAATAAAGATCGCAGAAGATGGCGAAGTCCTTGTGAAAGGCCCTCAGGTCTTCACCAGGGATAGCGGTTATTTTAAGAGAGAGGATAAAACCGATGAAGTTTTCACAAAAGACGGTTTTTTCATGACAGGAGATATAGGTGAAATAGATGCAGACGGTTTTTTAAAAATCACTGACCGTAAAAAGGAGCTTATCGTTACCTCTGGGGGTAAAAACATAGCACCTAACCCGATAGAATTGGCCCTTACCATCGATATGTATATCGACCAGGCATGCGTAGTTGGTGATGGGAGAAATTATGTGACAGCCCTTATCGTTCCACAGTTTGAACTTATTGAGAAAATTGCCGGTGACATGAACATCCCTTATAATGAAAATAGAGATCTTATCCGCTCAACTGAAATTATTCGCTTCTTTGAAGAAATAGTAGAAAAAGTGAACCAGAATCTGGCACGATATGAGCAAATTAAAAAATTCCGTTTGCTTCCTCAGTCATTCAGTGAGGAGACTGGTGAACTTACACCAACACAAAAAATGAAACGAAGAGTAATATATGAAAAATACAGTAGCGAGATCGATTCTCTTTATAAGAATAAAAAATGATTTCATTTAAAGCGCTTGAACGGGCTGTCTTTAATGATTTCAAAAATATGTACACTTAACTCGATACTTCACGCCTGACATTATAGTGGACCCCAAAAGCCCAAATTTTGTTTGAGTTAAAATAATTAAATTTAAACCTGTATCCGACATGATTTGCCAGCCTCGATAAAAAATTATCGTTCAATTTTTCTTCGTTTCAATTTGAAGACTGGGAAATCACAACTATGGCTTTTTTAATATTGGTTGAGACCAGAAAACAAATTACAACAGACAAAAAACTATCGATTGAGATTTCCCTATCAGAGCACTTACCGGCCTTTTTTCTGTCGGGTTACGTTGAATTATTTTTTTTATTTTGAGAGGGTCTCGACATCAGGATCAATCACTATTTTCGAGAAGGGGATCTATAGGGATGTTTGATTTACCTATCTCAAGGACCATTCATTAATAAATTTAAGATATCATAATACCTCAAAGAGAATGACTATAAAAATAGGATTGACGGGAACGGAGTTTGAAATACACTATATGAAAAATGACCTCATGTCAGTTGTTCAATATCGATATCCATAGCAACGGCGATTCTTTGCAGGGTCTTTTTGCGAAGGTTAGCACCGGGCTTTTCCATTTGGGAATATGCGGCCTGACTTATTTTCATACGTTTTGCAATTTCATCTTGAGACAAATTAATGTATTCTCTCCACGAACGTATAATACTCTTCCCTTCAAGAATTTTTTTCTCAATAATTTCATGGGGAATATAAATACTTTTTTTTTTTTTTTTCTCTATATACTCTTTATAAGGCACAACCACAAAGATCGGGGTTCCATCTTTTTCAATAATTTGATGTTTAGTATGTGCGCTCATCTCTTTTTTTCACCTCCTGAATACGTATTATTTTTACTTTATTCTCTACGTCAAAAAATATTCGGTAATTGCCTACTCGAAGCCTATGATCGTAATGATGGTTTTTTAACGTTTTTACGTTTTTGCAATTTGGCCAACCGCTCAACTTTCGAACTTCCACGACAATTTTTTGTTGATGCTTATTGTCTGTTTTTTCAAGTTGCTTATAGGCTTTTTTGTTCCACTCAATTGCATACATATCATACATATAAGATAAGTATAAGTAAGGGTCAATAAAAAAAGCTAAAAACTTATACTGAGAGGGTAAGCCGTAACGAAGGTGTTACAAACTCATAAAACTTTTATCGGGAAATTAGTCCCTTATTTCCGGGACAGCATCGATCCCAAGGAGTAAGCCACAGAAAATATCAGATTTCCATTTTCGATCATAAAGGCTACAATGCACTGACTTTGACGATATAAAACAATAGCCATAAAAAATACGAGTCAGTTATTAATTATTTTTTCGTGCGGACTCATTTCCTCAGGATCTTCATCATCGCTGAATAGTATCCACGCGCCATGAAGAGATCTTATTGTTTCATGGTTCTCAGGTTCGAGAGGAATTGAAATACATCCAATGGATGAACAACCAGCAATTACGACCAGTGTTGAGAGTATTGCAAACTTTCTTGGAAACACAATTCAGTCCTTTTTACATTTTTGCAATAATACTTGTGGGCAATATCTTGAGTAGTCTGCCGACAATATTCCATGGAAAAACCGGTACGGTTGATGATTTAACTTTCTTTTCAATCAGTCCGGCAATAATGGCGGCGCCCTTTTCCACTGAAATTAAAAACGGACGACTTTTCAGCATATCGTTTAAAGGTGTATCGATAAAGCCGGGGTAGAGAACGGTGACATCAATATTTCGTCCATAGGTCTCCGCCCGCAATGCCTCCAGATAAACGGACATGCCCGCCTTTGAAGCAGAATAAGATGCGCTCCGGGGTAATCCCCTGAAGGCTGCAACTGATGCTACACCCACAATATGACCTCTTCCGCGTTCAAGGAAATAATTCGTAGCAGCATCAATGGTGGCTATCGCTCCGATCAGATTTGTCTCAATTGTACACCGGGATTTTTCGAACTGCCCCTTGCCCACTTCTTCCCCAAGGCCTATGCCGGCATTCACAAAAGCAATGTCAAAGCCGTTTAACTCTTCGACAATGCTGTTGACGGCAATCGGTACATCATTGTAATCCGTAACATCAAGCTTCCGAATAGCGACAATGGCTGAAGATCTCTCTTTTTTAATTTCATCCCGAATCTTCTCAAGTTCTTCGATCCGACGGGCGGTAAGCCCTATCGCATATCCCCTGTTGGACATTTCAAAGGCAAGTGCTTTGCCGATACCTGATGAAGCGCCTGTAATCAGAATGGTCTGGATCATAACTAACTCCTTTTTATAGATAGTGTTGTTTTTTTTGAGAGTGTTGATGGAACTGCCTGCCCTGAACGACAGGTTGCCAAAACTGCATCTGCAGAAAAAACAACCAGCGCCAGCCATATCATGATAAATGTACAGATCTGGACGTTTGCAAACGGTTCTTTATAAATAAAAACCGCAAGGATAAAAGTGCAACTGGGAGCTATGTACTGCAAAAACCCTATGGTAATAAGCTGAAGCCTGCGCGCCCCTATAGTAAACATTAAGAGGGGAAATGCTGTGACCAGCGCGGTACCCATCAGCAGCAAATCAATGTGAACACCTGAACGGAATACCGATCCCACACCCAAATAATCGAGATAGAAAAGATACATTGCTGCCGGCAATGAAAGTATAAGTGTTTCCACAGCCAACCCCTCAAGGGCTTCCACGGGCGCGATTTTTCTGATAAACCCGTATAACCCGAAACTGATTGCAAGACCCAGCGCCACCCAGGGAAATTGGCCATGGTGAAAAGTTAAGTAACCAACGCCTGAACCCGCCAGAATAACAGCAATAATCTGCAGGTTGCGAAGTCGCTCTTTAAGAAAAACTGTTCCGAGAAGAACATTGACAAGCGGACTGATGTAATATCCGAGACTTGTTTGTAAAATATGATCGCTGTTGATTGCCCAGATAAAAAGAAACCAGTTGCCGGAGACGAGAATCGTCGAAGCAAGGAGGAGTCGGAAATTGTGCCGGTTTGTCAACGCTTCTTTAAACGGTCTCCAGCGTTTAAAGATGATAATGATCAGCAGGAGAAACAGAAACGACCAGACCATTCTGTGCATTAAAATTTCAAGTGCGGGAACAAAAGCCAGCGTTTTAAAATAAACCGGGCTGATGCCCCAGGTCAGATATGCCAAAACCGCACAAGATAGGCCGATCGAAGTTTGCCGGTTTTCCCTATTTGGTTTTCCGGGGGGCATTATATTCCTGACTTAAAGAACTGCTCGGTCTCGGTAACGGTATCCGGCTTTTGAGTATATTCAGTCGGTTCCGTCCCCTCTTTAAAACACTCAAATATAGTTCTTTTCGATTCAGGGATTGCTAATTTGCCGGTATCGGCATCTATCTTTGTAAATACAATACCCTCAGGAACTTGAAAAACCCTTACCGGTTTCTCAGCCAGAAATCTTTTCATGAATCCCAGCCATATGGGACTTGCAGCCCTAGATCCCGTTTCCCCTTTGCCAAGAGACTGCTCCTTGTCATAGCCGACCCATGTGCCGGTAATATATCGCGGTGTATACCCTACAAACCATGCATCATAAAGGTTATTTGTTGTACCGGTCTTGCCGGCCACAGGCCTCTCGAGCGACCTGACCCTGCGACCGGTTCCGTGCTTTACAACATCTTCAAGCATATTTGTTATTATATATGCCGTATTTTTTTCAATAGCCCTCTTTTTTTCGATGAAATTTTCCTCTAATATCGCACCATCCCTGTTTTCTATTTTTGTAATAAAAACAGGCGTTACAAGAAAACCAAGGTTTGCAAATACAGAATAAATATTCACTGCTTCTAGTAAAGATATGCCTGATGAACCGAGAGCAATCGACAAATCCCTGCTTAACGGCGACTTGACACCAAGGCTCTCGGCATAATTAATCGCGTAGTCAACACCTATATTTTTTAAAATTTTTATGGTTACGATATTGTGTGACTTTACAAGTGCTGTTCTGAAGAACGTCGGCCCAAAAAATTTCTCTTCGTAGTTTTTGGGTTTCCATGTGAAATCACGTTCTTCATCCGTAAAAACAACCGGCGTATCAAGTATTTCAGTTGCGGTGGTATAGCCCTTGTCAAGAGCTGCAGCATATATGACCGGCTTAAATGCTGATCCGGGCTGCCGCCTCGACTGTATCGCCCTGTTAAACTGGCTGTTTCTGAAATCCTTTCCGCCAACCATCATTTTTATATATCCTGTCTCAGCTTCCATGCATAACATTGCAGCCTGAACTTCGGGTTCCTGTTCAAGAGCGCACTCATAATAATCTTCTTCTTCGAGCCTTCCTTTGGTCCTTACCAGGATCACGTCGCCTGCGGAAAGCACTTCACCTGGATGCCTAATACCGGTTTCATACCATGAAACTTTAGGGTCAGGCGTTCTAGCCCATTTCATATCTTCTATCTTAATTTTTCCAACCGAATTCCCTATTCGTAATGTGACGACATCTTCCGTGTCATCCACATTAATAACAACCGCCTTTGAAATATTGCCATCCTCCGGAAACGAATTTTCCATTTCAGCCTGAAGTATTTCACAAAACGGTTCGATTTCTTCAGGTGCAAGGTGCTCTAAAGGACCTCTGTAACCTTGTCGTTTATCAAGTTCCCGCGTTCCTTTTTCAATCTCCTCACGGGCAACATGCTGCATATCTATATCAACGGCGGTGTTAATCTTAAGCCCATCTCTATAGAGGGCGTATTCTCCATACTTCCTCTTGATATATCGCCTTACATGTTCGGTATAATACGGAACCTTTTCAATGTAAAAATTACGCCTGGACTTTATATCCAGTTCCGTATTGATCGCCTCCGTAGCCTCGCTGTTTGTGATATATCCTTCAGATACCATTCGATTCAGCACATATATCTGTCTTTTTTTTGCCCTCTCCGGATGCCTAAATGGTGAATACTTGCTAGGTGCTTGTGGAAGACCTGCCAACATGGCACATTCTGCAAGATTCATATCTTTTACGGATTTACCAAAATAGTTTTCAGCTGCTGCTTCCACACCGTATGCACCGTGACCGAGATAAATCTGGTTTAAATAAAGAAAAAGAATTTCATTTTTTTTGAATGTCTTGTCTATTCTATAGGAAAGAATCGCCTCTTTTATTTTTCTGCTGTAACTTTTTTCAGGTGTCAATAAAAACGATTTGGTCACTTGCTGTGTAATGGTGCTGCCACCCTGTACGATAGTACCGGCCTCTATGTTTTTAATAAATGCGCGCATAACCCCCAAAAAATCGATTCCCTCATGAACATAAAACCGTGCGTCTTCAGCTGAAACAAATGCCTTTATCAGCATTTCCGGCATATCTTCCAGTGGAATTACAATTCTTCGTTCCTTAAAAAACTCAGCGATTTTTCTTCCGTCATCGGAATAAACAGTTGTTATCACAGGCGGCCGATAGTCTTTCAATGAGATAATTTTCGGAAGGTCCTTCTTAAAATAATAATAACCCGAGAGTAAAACAGAACCTGCCAAAATGATCGTAAACAAAAAAAGCATTATAAAAAAACGGGCTACCTTTGGCAGGTATCCCTTATTCTCACTTTTAGCACGCTTTTTTAATATTTGGGATTTTGTTTTCCTTGTATCCATCCCTAAAAACCGATCCATTGTGTTATACTGTCGACAGGTTCCCTTGTGGATTCTAACCTGTTGGCGGGAAAATCAGGATCAGGATACCCTATTGCAATTGCAATCATTATTCTCCTGGTTTCACTAATACCTGCAAGTTCTCTCAAAACCTCAGGGTATAGAACCCCTTGGTCCTCAATGCATGTTCCAAGTCCATGATCAAGAGCGGCAAGACAAATGCTCTGCATTACAGCACCAATATCAATAAGAGGGCTCGATTCAGCCAGAATGCTGTCTGTTGTGATAATGATGGCAGCAGGTGCATCAAAAAATCGAAAGCCTCTTTCAAACCATTCCGCCCTTTTTTCCTTGTCTTCCCTTTTAATATCCATAATGCTGAAAATCTGTTTTGCAAGCCCCACCTGGCGCTGTCTGTAAATACTGTCCTGCGGCCACCCCACAACAAGATGATCCGGTTGCGCCGGTGCGCCGCTATTAAGTTTCCCGATAATTGCTGATTTTATTTTATCGAGTATGTCACCGGCAATAACGGTGAATTCCCATGGCTGGATATTCATTGCCGACGGTGCCCGACCAGCTGTTACCAGAATTTCCCTCAACATATCTTTTGAAACAGGATCAGATTTATATCCTCTTATACTTTTTCGTTTTCTCATAGCCTCTGTGATTTCCATAAAACTCTCCTTTATAATGTAACGCTTTAAAAACAATAATTTGTAGCTTCTCAATAACCCCGAGCCAAGAATATCTCATTTATAAATATCTGAAACTCGCTTTGCTCAGACAGTCACCTATTTATAAATGAAACATCCTTGGCTCCCTGTTTTTTTAAGAACTTACAATAATTTTTCATAAATGTGTCTATTTATCACATTTCACAGCGGCGTCAAAAGTTATTTTTACCGATGAGTTTTTTATGTTGTATTCTTCCCGGTGAGTTCTTGATACGCTTCCTGAATTTCTACAAACTTATTCTTGGCAAGCTCCTGAAGTTCCGGTCCCAGATGACTGACCTTGTCCGGATGATAGGCATGGACAGCCCGTCGATAGGCTGCATGAATTTCTTCCTGGCTTGCGCCGGGTTGAACTCCCAGTATCTCGAATGGCGTTTTTTTCTGAAATGTATCAGTCCTGCCCTGTCTGTTCCCGTATTCCCCATATGAACCAGTTGAATCAGTCTGGTTATGTCTGTATTTTGCGTTCTTTTTTTTAAAGGGATCTAAAATATTTTTAAGGTTGATTAAGAATCCCGGCAAGCGGCCTCTTCTTAAAAAATAGAGAAGAAGTCCCAGTAAAAATGTATCGTCTATCCAGCCATAGATGGGCAGTAAATCCGGTATGAGATCAAACGGGCTTAGTATATAAAGAACAACAAGAATGATAAGTAATATGTAAAAAAAACCACGCATGCAAAAATACCCATTATTGTATTAGATCGGCCGGATCAGACCGGCACATGATCAGTTTCATATATAATCGTATTTTCTTAAATAAATCAAATCCATATTACAAATTCGCATTGAAACTTGCCCAATTATCCACGGGTGGGCCAGATCTGCCTCAAACGGAATAAGATCTGATATATTATGTAATTTATTACACAGTTGTGTAAGTTAATATATAAAAATTAAGAAATTATTTTCATAGTGACACTGTTTTTTTGACCTATCTTGTATATGTTTTTTTAACAAATACCCTATATTACTTGGAACAATTCTTGCATCTCGTTGTGTTATTATAAGTAAAATAATGTTTAACAATCTTACACAGTTAATTATTATGACTCGCACAGACGCAATTAAACAAGCAAAAAAATTATCAAAACATAACAAACAACTGTTTGTTATTTTTGACAAAGAGCTAAATGATTATTTTATATCTGAAGGGCAGGATTTTTATATATCAAACGATTTCTATGAGGCAAGCCCTTATGAAATCATAGAAAAATTCAGATAGCTTACAATTTATAGATATGGCATTCATTATAGATAATGAGGGAAGGCGTTCAGAAAATGACAGACGCTCATTCTCATATGATATTTATCTTCCTGAAAAAAGATCCAATAAGGAGGATCGGAGAAGTGGAGAAGATCGAAGAAAAAAACTAAGATAACCCTATCCCCTATGATGAATGAGACACCTCTGACTGACCTTAGACAATTGATCTAAGTGACCTGTTTTCATGAAACCGATGCGTTCCCAACAGACCCGGACCATTTTTACAAAAAATAAAAATGCTTATTGACATATCAAATGGAGCCGGCTACATGAACAATTGAATTTTTCTTTCATTTTTTCATTTTCTTTTTAAAGGAGGCGCATGGGGAAAAAAACAACGCCCGAAAAAATCTACGAAACAGCTCTTAAAGTGTTTGCCAAATATGGATTCCGACGAACACGCGTGAAAGACATTACCGGTGAACTCGATATGGCCACCGGCACACTATACCTTTACGTAAAGAATAAAAAAGACCTTTATGAAAAAACGGTTTCGCATGGCATCAAAAAGTGGCAGGAAAAAGTATTCGAAGCGATTGCCGATATTGATGATGTCAGGGAGCAGTTCCTTGCCATGTGTAAAAGAAGCTACGGATATCTGGCCGAAGATGTAAATTTGCGTCAGGTCCTGATCAATGATCCATCAATCTTTCCCCTGTCTCCCAGGAAAGTGCGCTTCCCTGAAATTGACACGGCCTCTATTAATCTAATCAAGGAAATTCTTCAAAAAGGGATAAAACAGCAGATTTTTCGTAATATTGATGTTGATCGTACCGCAGAGTTTTTTTATTCAATCTATGTCATGTTTATCATCAAGACGTATGTTAAATCTGAAGGCCAGTCCGCACAAAAGATGTTTGATGAAGGGCTCGATTTAATGCTGAACGGGCTGATAAAAAAAGCAGCTGGGGGACAACTGGGATAATTTTTTAAAAAACCGGTTTAATTTTCCTCCTGTTTGTGATTCAATCAGAAAAATTCAATATTAACATTATATAAAGGACAAGACATGGTGTTTCCCTCAAAACAAAAAACATGCGCCGAGTACTATCGAGTCATTCAGCTGGCAATCGCCGTTATTGTCATTTTATCACTGACCGGCTGCGGTGTCCCGAGGATAAAACTCTTCTCAGATGCTACTGATCCACTCAAAGAGTACACTATTGAAGGTAGTAAAAAAGGTAAAGTTGCTGTTATCGATATAGACGGCGTTATCTCGAACATGCAGAAAAGAGGTCTTTTTTTCCGTGATATGCCAAGCATGGTGCAGGAAGTCGTTTCACAACTTAAAATGGCGGAAAAGGATAAAGAGGTAAAAGCTATCGTTCTTAAAGTCAATTCTCCGGGCGGGACCACTACCGCCAGTGATATTCTTTACAAAGAAATTTTGGACTTTAAAGAAAAGACAGGTACAAAAGTTGTTGTCACAATGATGGATGTTGCGGCTTCCGGCGGTTACTATATATCTCTGCCGGCTGATTATATCATGGCGCACCCTACCACCGTGACGGGTTCGATAGGCGTTATCTTTATGAGGCTTGAAGCATACGGTCTTATGGAAAAAATCGGTGTTGGCGTCAATGTCAACAAGTCAGGACGAAACAAAGACATGGGTTCGCCTTTCCGGCAGCCGACAGATGAAGAAGAGGAAATATTTAACTCTCTTATAGGCAACCTTAGCACACGCTTTTTGGATCTGGTAAAAAAACACAGAAACCCTGAGAACACCTCTTTTGACGAAATCAAAACCGCTAGAGTCTATGTGGCGGACGATGCCCTTAAGGCAGGCCTTATAGATGAAATCGGGTATGTAAAAGATGCACTCTCCCATGCCAAAAAACTTGGAAATCTACATGACGATGCAAAAGTTGTTGTGTATCGCAGATCAGAATATCCTAACGATAATATTTACAACACTTCAACAAGTCATTACCAGGGAAACGGCCTGGCACTGGTAAACGTTGATTTATTTAATTCATTACCGGCTTTTAAAACCGGCTTTTACTATCTCTGGTGGCCCTCTGCTGCAGGGAACTAATAACAGGGTTGAAGATTCTCTTTGTGCGGCCCTTAAAAAAATACGTTGGAGGATTATAAATGGACATGACCAAATCTGACTACAGAGAAGATGTTGAAAGACCGACAGCTGTTTTTGCAACAACCCTCGGTACTTTTGAAATTGAATTGTATGCAAAAGAATGCCCGGAAACAGTATGGAATTTCATTAACCTTGCCGAAGGCCGGCAGGAAACTCTAAAAGAAAGCAATTATTATGATAGCCTTATTTTCCACCGGATTATATCCGGGTTCATGATTCAGGGCGGCTGCCCTTTGGGTAACGGCACCGGAGGCCCGGGATATAATTTCCAGGATGAATTTAATTCGTCATTAAAACATGATGATGAGGGAATATTGTCAATGGCCAACGCGGGACCCGGCACAAACGGCAGTCAGTTCTTCATTACGCTGGGACCTCAGCCTCATCTTAATGACAAGCACACGGTTTTCGGTAAGGTTGTCAAAGGAATAGATGTTATCAGGGAAATCGGCTCCGTCAAAACAGGTCCAATGGACAAACCGGTTGAACCTATTGCAATCGACAGTGTCACAATAAAAAGGTAAAAAATCACCAAAGGCATCTGGTAAAAGTGCTATAATAGAAACATTCGAAATGACTGTATTTAAATCAGGTTTTATCGCCATCTCCGGAGCGCCTAATGCAGGGAAATCCACACTTTTAAACCGGATGATAGGCCAAAAAATCTCGATTACGTCCAGAAAACCGCAGACAACACGTAATCGAATTCTCGGCGTAGTACACGGCCCTTCATCACAAATTGTCTTTATCGACACTCCCGGCATCCACAATACAAAAAGCCCACTTAACGTGAGAATGGTGGATGTCGCCATCTCCGCTTTTGGTGATGCAGACCTGATCCTTGTTCTAGTGGATGCGTCTCGCCCTGATCCTGCCTCTGAAGAACTCATTATCCGTCAGTTAGGCAAGCAGAACCAGCCGGTGATACTGGCATTAAACAAAATAGATCTTGTTAAAAAACCGGTTATTCTTGAGATAATTGATAAATGGGCAGGGATTTTTTTGTTTTAATCCATCATACCCGTGTCGGCAAAGCATGGCACTCAGGTTTCCGAGCTTCTTTCAGCTATGAAACACTGCCTTCCCGAAGGCCCTGCTTTTTTCCCCGAAGAGACACTGACCGACCTGCCGGAACGTTTTATTGCGGCAGAAATAATCCGTGAAAAGGTTTTCCGGCTCACCGGACAGGAGGTTCCTTACGCAACCGCCGTAACCATTGACAGTTTCTTCGAAGAAAAAAACGGCCTGGTCAAAATTTCTGCAGTGATTCACATTGAACGTGATTCGCAAAAGGGCATTATCATCGGTAAAAAAGGGAGTAAGCTTAAAGAAATCGGTGAGCAGTCAAGAAAAGACATTGAAACCATGATGGGAGCAAAAGTCTTTTTGAAACTCTTCGTAAGAGTTCAGAAAAACTGGAGCAGGGATACAAAAGCGATTCGTAAATTCGGTTACTGATGACAGACTGCTTTTAATTTGAAGGCCATGATTCTATCCTTTCATCCATGCTTTGAGGCAGACGTTAATATCATTTGTGCCGGAAGGCAGCCCGACTCAAACGATTTAAAAGCAATCAAGGCATCAAGTGCCGTCATCCTGCCGCAAGGATGCCGGGAATCCCTTTACAAAATGGCCAGTGCCAACAACCGGTATATTTTCCCCAACTATCATGCAAGATTTGAATTTCCAGGTAAATCAGGCCAGATCAGGCTGTTTAAAAAAGAGGGCGTGCCCTCCCCTGAAACAAAAGCATTTAAAAATGTCGATTTGTTTAAAAAACAATATCCAAACACACCTGCTCTATTCCAGGAATTCCAGTTTCCATTTGTTTTTAAGTTTGATTGGGGAGGTGAAGGGGAAACAGTTTTTTTAATACAATCAAGTTCAGAACTGAAGGAGATGATCGCAAAGGCATGTCGCTTTGAAAAATCGGGCCAAAGCGGGTTCATGATACAGGAACATATCAAATCTCCACCCCAGGTACTGAGGGTTGCGGTTATCGGTGAAACATTTATTTCATATTGGCGTGTCAATGAGGATCAGAATACTTTTAAAGCTGGTCTTTCAAACCATGGAATTATCGATCGGGATAGAGATCCGGACATTCAAAAACAAGCCGTGTCTGCGGCAAAAGTCTTTTGCAAAAAAACAGGAATAAACCTGGCTGGTTTTGATTTCATCGTTGAGAAAGATTCTCGGCAGAATACGCCTCTATTTCTTGAAATTAATTATTTTTTTGGCAGAAAAGGACTGGGAGGCTCTGAGTGTTTCTACGAACTGCTTAATACTGAAATTAAAAAGTGGCTTTCGAATTTAATCAGGCAAGTCTTAATACCCTCGTAAAATCCCGATTACGTCACTCCGGCGAAAGTCGGAGTCCAGAAGCTATTGAAATGACTGGATCCCGGCTTTCGCCGGGACGACTACAAATATTTTTTTGTTTTTTTTTTTGAGAGAGCATCTATTTTAGGATTTCTCATCGGCTGATTGGTGGCTCAAGACATCCCTGATAATTTTGGCCATATCACTATGTGAATAAGGTTTGGATACATATTCCCGTATACCCAGTGCCTTAGCTTTTTCCGGGGTAACTGTTTCATGATATCCGGTACATAAAACAATCGGAATGTCAGGCTGCATTTCAAGAAGTTTGGTGGAAAGTTCCACGCCTGTCATTCCCGGCATGGTCATATCTGTAATCACCAGGTCAACTCCCCCGGATTCCTGCTTAAAGATATCCAAGGCTTCTACGCCTGAAGAGACCGCCGTCACTTTATAACCCATCCATTTCAGCATTCTGCCGCCTGCATCACGTAAAGCTTCCTCATCATCAACAAACAGAATTTGATTGTTTCTGTCGGCAAGCGGTGAATTGCTCTCCATCTCTTCAGGCTTGTCATCTTCTTCAACCGTCGGGAAAAAAATGTTAAATTCGGTTCCTTTTCCCGGTGTACTATCCATTTTCATAGCCCCCTCATGATTTTCAACAATCCCATGGACAACCGACAACCCGAGTCCTGTACCCTCCCCCGTGTTTTTAGTTGTAAAAAAAGGATCAAAAATCCGTTGCTGCAAATCTAAAGTAATGCCGTGGCCTGTATCTATCACCGTCAGTTTAATAAAATTTCCGGGTCGCAGATTTAATTTTTCAGCCTTGGAATCGTCCAAAGTAACATTTTTCAGGCAGATTTCCAGTATGCCCCCCTTTTCGCTCATGGCATGCACTGAATTCGTAGAAAGATTGAGTAAAAGTTGCTGTATCTGTGTAGGATTAGCAAGAATCAAACCTGAATCGTCTGAAGCTTCCAGATGAATAAGTATAGTTGAAGGGAACATGGCCCGCATCATCTTAGCGGTCTCTTTGATAATAGAACTAATATTCAAAGGCCGTTTGTCCACCTCAGAATTCCTGCTGAATGTCAGTATCTGTTCAACCAGATCTTTGGCACGATGGCTGGCCTGCAAAATCTGCCCCAGCGAATAATTGACTTCGCTTCCTTCTTCCGATTCATCCAGCGCAAGTTCAGAATTAAGCATTATAGACCCAAGAATATTATTAAAGTCGTGGGCTATTCCTCCTGCCAGTGTTCCAATTGCTTCCATCTTCTGAGCATTTTTAAGCCTGGCTTCAAGCATATCCTGAGATGTCATGTCTCTTAAAAAGGTAAGTACCGCCGGTCTCTTCCTCCATGTAACAAGAACCTCCTTTGCCTGAAACAGTAATATATTCCCATTTTTACTCTCAGCTTTAAATGAAAAAAGGTCTTCAACTTTCTTTCCGTTAAGTATCGCTGAATAAGCATCTATCATCCTGTCTTGATAATCAGGCCTTATAAATTCTATGAATGGGCAGTTTGTAAGCTCATCTTTCGAATATTCGATGAGCGCTAAAAATTGAGGATTTGCATATTTAATTATGCCATCCTGAACAATAAGAATTCCTTCTGTTGCATTCTCCACAAGCAGTCTGTATTCTTTCTCGGACTGAAGCAAGGCGTCTTCGGTAATCTTGCGCCTTGAAATATCTCTTACAATGCCCTTGAATCCTGAAGGTTTGTCATTCCCATCAAAAATTAAAGATATCGATCCTTCCACAAATAACTTTTTTCCCTGCTTCTGGATGATTTCAAATTCAAGTCCTTTTACGGATTCTTCTGTGGTATAAACACGGTTAAAAGCTTTTAAAACAGTTTTAGCACTTTCACGGGTCATGTATTGGCGATTGTTCATGCCGTTCAACTCTTTTCTGAGATATCCCGTCAATTTACACATGGGATCATTGAAGAACGTGAAACTACCATTTAAATCGACTTCATAGTACCCATCCTCAAGATCGTTCAGAACGCTTAACAACATCTCCCTTTCCTTCCTGTAATCCACATCGGTTACTTTTTCCATAGGAACCTGTTTCTGGATTTTGGAAAAGATTTTACCCTTCTGTTTTTCATGCAGTTTCATTTTTTGCCTTTCTAAAAAAAATATTAAGATGATGAGCTGAGCCAGAGTGAGGTGTCGCAAAAAAGATTTAACAGAGTTCGAACAATTTTAAATGTCCGCACCATAAAACATAAATTTTGTCCATTCTGTTAAATCGCATTTTTTTGTCAAGAGGAATATTAGGGATCACATCCCGTTATGGTGGGGACTAATAAATGTTTCCTGCTTCACAGACTGATAGTTTATCCAATCTCATGTATTGATAATGCCCTGCAAATTTTTTTCACAAGCCTGTTGGGAATTTCTGTGTGCCTTGGAATAGTTTCGGAATGTCCTGTTTGCGGATTACACCACAAAGAATGACTGGAGCCCTCTCGTTTGAGGTAACAGCCATTACGTCTGAGATGTTTCAGAAGATAGTTGCGCTTCATTCTATAGCCACTAACTCCGATTGAGCATCATTGGGAATGGAGCGTAATGTGTCTTGACGGCGGTCTTCGAGAATAAGTTTAATTGCCTCAGACAAATTTAGTATACACGCTTCCTTTGTTTTTCCTTGCCCATTCGCACCGGGCAGCTCCGCGCAGTATGCAATATACCAGTCTTCATCTTTTTCTATTATTGCTGTAAATTCATTACGCATGGTGTCTTTTGCCTCCATATTTATTCAATGAGTTTTATTAGAACACATTCTTTCACTGAGTGCAACGGTACATCGACTGTCTGTTAGTAACAAATAAACTACCGATTATTGGGGGGAACGTAGTTATAAGTAGAATTTATGCCTGCCCGATAACATCAAGCAGGCACAAGTTATAACTACTACATCAACTCTATTGCACATGCCATAGATATGCCGCCGCCGCCGCAAAGTGTTGCAAGTCCCAAGGATTTTCCCCGGTTTTTCATGGCATAAATCAGTGTGACCATTACCCTGGCACCGGTGGAGCCGACCGGATGGCCAAGACCTATACCTGAACCATTTACATTGGTTATCTCCCGGTTTAGGCCAAGTTCCTTTTCACATCCAATATACTGCGCTGCAAATGCTTCGTTTACTTCAATTAGTTCAAAATCATCGAGTTTAAACTCACTGTTATCAATCAGGTTATTAACAGCCGGCACAGGAGAAAGCCCCATTACAGATGGATGGCACGCTCCCCTTGCAACCGCTCTTATTTTTGCGATGGGCGTCAAATTCAACTCTTTTGCTTTCTCTGCGGACATAATGATCATACCCGTGGACCCATCGTTTAGTCCACTGGAATTTCCTGCAGTCACTTTTCCTGTCTTTGGCACAAAAGCAGCAGGAAGCGACTGAAGTTTTTCAATGGTCATTCCCGGTCTGAAATGCTCGTCCTTATCAAAAACAAGGGGCGGTTTTTTTCTTTGTGGAACTTCTATAGGTGTTATTTCATCCTTGAAAGATCCGTCATTGGTTGCTCGTTCCGCTTCATTATGGCTTCTTAGTGCCACTTCATCCATCTCTTCTCTGCTTATATTGAGATGTTGCGCAATGAATTCGGCTGTATGTCCCATAATATAAGGTTTTCCTTTGAAATAACACAGCGGCGGCTCTTCTGCATTGACCGGCCCGTTTTCAGGGTGTGGATCTATATATGTACCACAGTGAAGGGCTCGAATCATTGCATCAACAAGAACCTGGTCCTGCAGACGGCAACCCCATCTGGCACCGGGAATCGTATAGTCCACTCCCGACATATGTTCAACTCCTCCGGCAAGAATAATATCAGCCATACCAGCCTGAATCATTGCCATGCCCGATATTGCAGCTTCCATACCGGAAATACAGACACGGTTTATCGTGACTGAGGTAACAGTATCAGGAATGCCGGAAAGAAGTGCGGCAACACGTGTTACGTTTAAAGAATCCGCGGGTTCGATACAGCATCCGTATCTGATATCATCAATCATTGCCGAATCAATTCCAGCCCGTTTGATCGCTTCTTTCATGGTTATGCTTGCAATTGTTGCGGCATTCATATCCCGCAATGTTCCGCCGAAAGTACCGATAGCTGTCCGGCACGCTGATACGATTACAACTTCTTTCATTTCTTCATCTCCTTTAGTCCAATGTATTTTGATTAAATTTCCCTAAGCCCTTCTATAGGAACAAGTCTTGATGCCAGACGGGCAGGATAGAGACTTGCGATAAAACAAATGGCAAATGCAGCCAACGTAATCACAAAAATATCGAACCCTTCTAACCGGACCGGAAGTGTCGTAAAGTAGTACACATCACCCGGTAATTCAATAAACTGATAGCGCTTTAATACTTCGCATAAGATACAACCAAGGCTGACACCTAAAGCGTTTCCAACCATTCCTATTACCAGGCCTTTCAGCATAAATATCCGTCGAATATTTTTTTTTGTCGCACCCATCGCCATTAGTATTGCAATGTCTTTTATTCTCTCCATCACCATCATAAAAAGTGATCCGGCTATGTTCAAAGCAGCGACCAGAATGATCAAAATTAAAATTATAAACATGACGGATTTCTGTAGTTTAAGTGCAGAAAAAATATTTCTGTTCATCTTTATCCAGCTTGTTGTCCAATAAGCAGGCTCAAGAGCCGACTCTATCTCTCGGACAACCTGATTCGCTTTTAAAGGCTCAGCCAACTTCACTTCCACTCCGGTAACCACGTCGGTCTTGAAGCCAAGAATATGTCTGGCATCATCAAGCCGTATGAGTGCAACCGATTTATCATACTCGTCATAACCGGAGTCCGTAATGTCCGTCACAATGAAACGCTTCATTGCCGGAATGTGGCCTATTGAAAAATTAAACTCATTGGAAAAGAGCATATATAATAGAGTGTCACCTTTTTTCACCTTGAGTTCTTCAGCAAGAGATTTGCCGAGAGTAATGAAAGGGATAGCACTGTTTTCATTTTGTTCAGAATGTTGTTTGGGAGAGTGCCCGGCAGTTGCATGTTGCAAACCTGCTTTAAATTCAGAGCCGACACCCTTTAAAAAAGCTCCGCTCATACCTGAAGCCGAACGCAATACAATTCTTTTATGGATGAACGGTGAAACGGATTTGATGCCATTAATATTTTGAATCTGACCGGCTATATTTTCCCAATTAGAAAAAAATCCACTCCGGTGCATGACAATAACATGGGGTTGCGAGCCGAGTATCCGGGTTCTCAGATCATATTCCGCACCTGTCATTACAGCAATGACAACAATGAGTGTCATTACACCGACGGCCACTCCGGCCACTGACAGAAAAGTTGTCAGCGATATAAATGCATGCTTCTGCCGGTTAACCAAATATCTGAACCCAGTAAAAAGCTCAAAATACATTCTATTGTTCCTGGAAATCGCACTCTTTATTAACACATTTCAGAAAAGTGCCTAGCTTTTTGGTCGTTTTTTCAACAACAAATTCCGCCCCACACTCCGGGCATTCTTTATCAACAGGTTTATCCCATAAGGCATAGCTGCACTCAGGGTACTTACTGCACCCGTAAAACACTTTTCCTCTTTTTGATTTTCTTTCAACAAGCTCACCGCCGCATCCGTCTTCAGGACATTTGACGCCTGTTGTTTTACCGTTACCGCCGTTAACAGATCTTGTGTTTTTACATTCAGGATACCCTGAACATGCCAGAAACTGTCCATACCGGCCGTGCTTTACCATCATCGGCTTGCCGCACTTTTCACACTCCTCGCCCTCTGCAATTTCCTGAGATGGCTCCACAGGTTGTATATTACCTTTTTCGTCCCTTGTGAAATCTCTAGAATATGTGCAATCAGGATATCCGTCACATGATAAAAATGGACCGTTTTTGCCTACCTTGACACGGGCCTCTTTACCACAATCCGGACAGTCAAGGCCTGTGGGGAAACCCACGCCCCTGACGCTGATCATGCCTTCTTTTGCAAAATCAAGTTTGTCGCTGAAAGGCTTGTAAAACCTACTTAATACATCAATAAAATCCTGTTCCGCTGCTTCAATTTTATCCAGATCTTCTTCAAGTTTGGCTGTAAATTCAACATCAAAAATATCCGGGAAGCTTGCAACCAGAAGATCGTTTACAATAAACCCGAGTTCATTCGGTCTGAAATAACGGTTAACCATGTCAACATAACCCTTGTCTCTTATGGTGCCAAGAATATTGGCATATGTACTTGGCCGACCGATTCCGTTTTCTTCCAGTTCCTTCACAAGTGAAGCCTCGGAAAACCTTGGAGGAGGCTGGGTAAAATGCTGTTTTGGATCAAGTTTGATAAGTTTCAGGGCATCTCCTTCTGAAAATTCAGGAAGCATCTGTTTCCCCTTGCCCTCCTGCTCAGCAGTATCTGCAGACATATAAAGAGTCATAAAGCCTGGAAACTTAACAGTAGAACCGCTTACATTAAAGGTGAAAGCACCGGCACCTATGGAAACCGTTTTCTGGTCTATAAGCGCCTGAGTCATCTGGGAGGCAAGAAAACGCTTCCATATCAACGTATAAAGATCAAGCTGATCTTTTGAAAGGTGAGGCGCCAACTTTTCAGGCGTATTATAAACCGATGTCGGCCTAATCGCTTCATGGGCATCCTGAGCCTTATTTTTATTCTTAAAAGCCCTGGGTTTGTTAATGACATATTGTTTCCCAAATCTTTCATTAATCAGCTTTAACGCTTCTTGAGCAGCCTCATCTGCTATACGTACTGAATCGGTACGCATGTATGTGATCAACCCCTCAGGTTCAGAGGGTCCCAGATCGACACCTTCATACAGCTGCTGTGCGACCATCATGGTCTTTTTTGCCGTAAATCTCAGCTTCCCGATTGATTCCTGCTGAAGCTTGCTTGTGATAAACGGCGGGAGGGGGTTACGCTTGATGGTTTTTTTCATAACCCTGGTGACTTTGAACTGAACCCCGGACAGGTCGGCAAGAATAGCGTTTGCTGTCTTCTCATCAGGAATCTTTACCTTTTCACCGTTCTTCTTTACAAGTTTTGCTTCAAACGACGGCGGCGCATTGTCTTCAAGGATGGCGGTAACCGACCAGTACTCTTCAGGTTCAAAGGCCTGAATTGCCCTTTCTCGCTCACAAATAATTCTGACCGTGACCGACTGCACACGTCCGGCACTCAACCCCCTTTGAACTTTTTCCCAAAGGAGAGGAGAAACCTGATAGCCCACAAGGCGATCTAAAATTCTCCTGGCCTGCTGGGCGTCATATTTATCGTGGTCAAGTTCCTTGGGTGACCCAATGGCATCCAATATGCCTTTTTTGGTCAACTCATGAAAAAGGATACGATAAAACTGTCGCCCTTTCTTCTTCAATATTTCAGCAGTATGATAGGCAATGGCTTCTCCCTCACGGTCGGGGTCAGGGGCAAGATAGATATCAGATGCATTGGCTGCAGCCGCCTTTAATGATTTGATTGCTTTTTGCTTGCCCTCGATATTTACATATTTGGGTTTGAATTTATTCTCTATGTCAATTCCTACTTCCTTTGGAGGCAGGTCTCTGATATGCCCGTAGGTTGAAGTAACGTTATATTTATTTTCTATGTATTTTTTGATCGTCCTTACTTTTGTAGGCGATTCTACGATGATCAATGGTTTTGACACTATTATTCCCCTCTTACTGAAAAAAATTTACCAGGAGACTGATCAACAATCCCTTTGAGTTCAAGCTGCAAAAGGAGTCCGGACAATTTTCCCGCCTCCAGCCCTATTTTACGTACAAGTGAATCAATATGCATCGGGTAAGACTCCAGTGCTGTAAAAACTATTTCTTCATCAGGTTCAAGAGCACATTTAAAGCTTTTAACCCCGTTATTCCCGACATTTTTACGACTTTCATTCTCTATTAAAAAATGAGGGAGCTCCTCTATTACATCGTCAACGTTTTCCACAAGTTTTGCCCCCTGCTTCAGCAAAGAATGCGTCCCCACGCTTTTTGCTGACTTGATACTTCCCGGCACTGCAAAAACCTCTTTTCCCTGCTCAGCGGCAAGTCTCGCGGTAATCAGAGCACCGCTTCTTTTTGCCGCCTCCACAACAACAGTCCCGAGGGACATACCACAAATTATCCTATTACGTAAGGGAAAATTTCGTGCATCCGGTCTCATCATCATCGGAAATTCGGAAATCACTGCCCCATTTTCCGATATTTCATGAAAAAGTTTTTCATTTTCAGCAGGATATATCCTGGCAAGACCGCTTCCGAGCACAGCTATGGTCTTTCCTCCGGCTGCCAGGGCACCTTTGTGAGCTGCAGTATCTATCCCCTTTGCCATGCCGCTGACAACCCATAGTTGCCGGGAAGCAAGTTCTTTGCTCAACTGCATGGCTGTTGAAATACCGTAGTCGGTAGCTGACCTTGATCCTACGACAGCGATACTGTTCATATTGTTATCAAGAAAACCGTAAACATAAATAACCGGGGGTGGGTCCGGCAGTTGCAAAAGAAGAGAAGGATAATTATTATCCGTCATTGTTACAATTTTTATATTTTTTTCTGCTGCGATATCCAGATCTTTTTTTACAAAGGCCGGCAGTTTGCGAGCCCTGACAGCCGCCGCGATACGCCCGCTAATACCTTCAATCTTCGTTAATTCCGCAGATGATGCAGTGAAAATCTTTTCAGGAGAACCAAAGCGGTCTACTAGTCGTTTAAAGTTATAGTTGCCCACTCCAGGCGTATGTTTTAAGGTAAACCAAGACAAAAGATCTTTCATGTGATGTGCCAAGTATATTACAACAACTTATATTTCCGTTTATTTTTCCTTGAATTGGGCAAGTGATCAGTTTGGGACAGACGTTATTTTATCTTCTTTAACATCATCTCAGCCTTGGTTCCGGCAGGGCTAAACGGATAATTCTTTACAACTTTTTTAAGATAAATGCGTGCATTCTCCCTGTCACCCACCGACAGATATGCATAGCCCGTTTTCAGCATTGCATCCGGAACCTTGCTGCCATCTTGATATTCACCAATTACCCTTTGAAAGGTCGCAATTGCCTTTGAAAAATTTTTCACGGCATCTCTGCATTCCCCTTCCCAGTAAAGAGCATTGTCTGCAAGTTCATGGTCAGGGTATTCAGGATTTTGATCCGTGCCATGCCAAAAGAATCGGGCTGGCAACAAAAATCGAAGAGTAGGTCCCAACCAAAATACCTATTATCAACGCAAAAGCAAAATCGTGAATAATGCCTCCTCCGAGCAGGAACAGGCTGACAACAACCGCAAGCGTGGTCAGGGATGTAAGGATAGTTCTGCTCAGGGTTTCATTGATGCTCCTGTTAATGTTGTTATCAAGCGCCTTTTTGTTAAATTTCTTTAGATTTTCCCTTATTCGGTCAAAAACAATAATCGTGTCATTAAGTGAATATCCAATGATTGTAAGAAGAGCAGCAATAATCGGCAATGTAAATTCTTTGTCAAAAATAGAAAAAACACCTACTGTTATGGTAACATCATGGATCAAAGCGACAATAGCCCCCATGGCATATTTAAGCTCAAAAATCCAAAAAACAATCAGGGCGACCACCAGCGCGGCTGCAATAAGAATCGGTATACTGACATTAAACAGTGATAGAACATAAACCGCTCCTATAAGAACAGTCGCAACAACGCCGCTTAAAACCCATTTCAGTTCAAATCTTCCGGAAATATATATGGTGATGAAAAGCAGTGCGTAAAACATGGCAAAAAGCGCTTTTTCCCTCAGGTCTTTTCCGACCTGCGGACCCACCATTTCAACACGCCTGATATCTGCTTTCTGCCCTGTTGATGAATTCAATGCCTCTTCAACATCAACAGTAAACCCTTCGGATGTTGTAATCGGTTTGTTTGTCCTTATAAGGTACTCATTTTCGTCCTGGCTTCCAAAACTCTGGACAGAGGACTTTCCGAGTCCAACAGCATTAAGTCCTGATTTAATATCTCTAATCTCAGCAGGTTGAAAAAATTTAATCTGTATCAAAGTACCGCCCGCAAAGTCGACACCAAACTTTGGTCCACCTTTTATGACTAATGAACCGATACTTACAATAATAATAATGATTGAAAGAAAAAAAGCTGTTTTCTTTTTCCCGATAAAATCGATGTTTATGTCAGGCTTGATAAACTGCATTAATCGAAATCCTTTATTATACTCGTTTATATGCTCACTGTTTTTACTTTACGAATGACAAGAAAATAATCAAAAATCAATCTGCTAAGAATCAATGCCGTAAAGAGGCTTGCAATAACGCCCAGGCTGAGTGTAACTGCAAATCCCTTGACGGGCCCTGTTCCAAACTGGAAAAGAACAAGAGCAGCAATAAGGGTGGTCACATTGGCATCGAGAATTGTCAGTGTTGCCCGGTCATAACCGGCATAAACAGCAGCTCTCGGTGTTTTTCCAATATTCATTTCCTCCCTGATACGTTCAAATATCAGCACATTGGCGTCAACAGCCATGCCGATTGTAAGAATTATACCTGCAATTCCCGGAAGAGTCAGGGTTGCCTGAAATGCTGCCAGGCCTCCGGCAATCAGAATAATATTCGTAATCAATGCAAAGTCGGCAACTAGGCCCGCGCCTTTATAATAAACGGCCATGAAAAAGATGACCAGGATACCGCCGATAGCCATGGAAAAAAGTCCCTTCCTGATCGAGTCAAGGCCCAGAGAGGGACCGACAGTCCTCTCTTCCATTACTATGACCGGTGCCGGAAGTGCACCTGCCCTCAGAACAATGGCAAGATCATGCGCCTGTTGTGTTGTGAAACTGCCGGTAATCACTGCGTTGCCGCCCGATATTTTTGATTCTATGTTAGGTGCGGAATAAACCGCATTGTCGAGGACAATAGCGAGTCTCTTATTTACATTGTCACCGGTAACCCTTTCAAACTGTCTTGCACCTTTTTTATCAAAACTTAGAGATACTCTCGGTCTGTTATACTGGGAATCAATGGTAACTCTCGCATCAGTAAGGCTTGCCCCTGTCAATGACGCCCTCTTCCTTATAAGAAAAGGTTTTTTGCTTTTCCGGTTCGTTTCAGGATTTTCAATCTCCTGATAGAGAATTTCGCTCTCAGGAGGAATGTCCCCTTTTAGTGCTGCATTTACATCATGGTCCTCATCCACAAGTCTAAATTCCAATAGGGCTGTCTTTCCTATCAGGTCCTTTGCCCTTTTTGTGTCGCTTATACCGGGAAGCTGAATAAGAATCCTGTCTTCTCCCTGAAGGCGTATATCGGGTTCACTCACACCAAATTGATCAATACGGTTTCGTATTGTTTCAAGTGCCTGTTCTACAGCCATTTTTTGCAGATAAGCCGATTCCCTGTCCGGCAGATCGATCAAAAAGTTCGCCATACTGTTATCGATCGAGTAATCCGACCTTAGGCCCTTGAACTCCCTGTTCAACAAATCATTAAAACTGTCAACATCACTTTCCTTTACAGTAACGGATATTTGTTTTCCGTCAACCATATTAATACCCTTGTGCCTTATCCGCTCTTTCCGGAGCATGCTGCGAAATTCGTCTGAGACTCTCTCCATATGGGCTTCAACAGCTTTTTGGGTTTCAACTTCAAGGATAAGATGCATACCACCCTGTAGATCAAGGCCCAGGTTGATCTTCTTACCGGGCCACATGTCAGGCTGCTCTTTATTGTTCAGTTTCATATCGACAGTTGGAAATACGTAGACAAGCGCCAAAATGATAACCGCCGGCACTACATATATTCTCCATGAAAGATTCTTCAATTCAATCATTCCTTTCCTTACTCTAATTTGCGACCAAACCAATGTCCATGACTGCTTATGATTAAAAACAACGCCTGTCTACCATCCCGGGTTGACATCACCAAGTCTACCGTCATGATTTACTTTTCGCCACGCTCTGTTCAGTCGACTGATTAATAACGGAAATATTTCCCCGCAAAATCTTTACCTTTACCTTGTCGGCAATTTCGACGGTCACAGTGCCTTCATCAAGTGATGTTATCCTGCCATGAATACCGCCACTGGTGACAACACGATCCCCTTTTTTCAAATTGCTTATCATTTCGCGGTGCTCTTTTGCTTTTTTTTGCTGCGGTCTTATCAGCAAAAAATAAAAAATAGCAAACATAAGCAGCAGCGGCACAATTGCAGAAAAGCCACCGCCCCCGCCCTGGCCTGCTCCGGCCCCCATTGCATACACAATACTATTCAAAATGCCTTCTCCTTCCCCTTGTTTATATCTTATTTTTCCCTGAACAAATTTTATTCAGGAGTTAATTTTCAGCCGGTATCCACAGTGTCTCGCCATCAAATCTGATATTGCTCACCTTGCCAAAATCAATCTGATCAAGCAAGGCAAATACCTCATCCATCCTGTAAACGACGATCTTACTTAGGGAATGTATCAAATGGATATTCGTCTCCAGCCTGCGGCTCTCTAAGTTGAAAATATATACCATATTTTCAGAGAACTTCAGTATTCTTCCCACACCCGAGCTCGCACCACTTTTCCCCGACTCATCAGAAAGAGGCGGAAGCTCAAAACCCTTTTTTTCAAAAAACTCTTTCAAAAGTCTGAAATGAATATTCCAAATATTGTCGCCGGGCTGAACAACATATATACCAAAACCTTCCTTATTCTTCCCCTGCCTATTTTCAAAATCTTTGCCCCACTCGAGGTCTTTTTCAATAAAACCACCTTTTTTCAGGCGAACCTTGTCAATGATCTCTTCCATTGATACGGTATTATCGCCCACCTTAACCGATTCGTCTGATTTAACAATCATATCAACCGAATCTTTGACACCGTATTCCTCCTTGCGATCCTGCATCATCTTGTCAAGCTCACTCTCTTTTTTCAGCTTGTCAAAATCGATTACAGATCCTGGTTTCGGAGGAATCTTTGCCTTGATGACCGGCTGAACCGGCTTTTCCTTATCACCACGGACTACTGCCATATAAATCAGTCCGGCAATCACCAAAACGACTATTGCCGCGCAACCGGCAATCATTGCAGTTTTTCCCGGCCGGCTCTGTTTTCTTGGCATTGTCCCTCCTTTTGTCAACTCGCAGTACCTACAGTCGACACACTGATACAGTAATCAAGTGCAAGTGTCAATCCTTTCGCGGCCCTTTCAAGGTGCCATCAATTTTCACTCACTCTCAATCCGGCTATCCCCCGGAATCATGTTAGAATCGCCCTTTATTATGATTTGGACGCCCCTTCTCACTTCAAGGTCAAGCAGTTCGCTCCTTTTGTTATTGAGTAAATAGGTTGCAACATCACCCGGGACAACACCATGCACAATCGACACGTCGGCCTTTAATGTTTCTAAACGAAGTTTTCTAATAAACCCGATGCCGAAAGCTTCGAGAGACTGTATCAGTCCTTTTCCACGGCATCTGTTGCAAGTTACAAAACTACCCGCCTCAATGGAAGGCCTTATGCGCTGTCTGGACATTTCCATCAAACCGAATCTTGATATTCTTCCCACCCTTGTTTTGGCCTTGTCATTTTTAAGCTGGGCTTTAACGACATTTTCAATTTTCGATTTATGTTTTGGGTCTTTCATATCGATAAAATCTATAACGATCAATCCGCCAAGGTCCCTCAGCCGAAGCTGTCTTGCGATCTCCTCCGCAGCTTCAATATTTGTCTGAAAAGCGGTCTCTTCAATCGTTTTATTGCTTGTCGACTTGCCGGAATTAACATCTATGGCAACCAGCGCCTCGGTCTGGTCAAGCACTATTGTGCCGCCTGACTTTAACTTTACGCGGCTCTTAAAAATAGATGTGATCTGCTCTTCAAGCTGATATTTCGAGAATATGGGTTTGTCGCTATGATATTGTTTGACTATTCTTGTGTGTCTTGAAGAGATAATCTTTATGAATTTTTTAACTTCTTTAAAGAGCTCTTCATCATCAATGAGAATTTCAGTAGTATCCGAAGCAAAATAGTCTCTAATGGATCTAATGGCTAGATTTCGTTCTCTATATAAAAGAAACGGCGCTTTTTCTTCCATCCCCTTTTTGGTAATGTTTTTCCATAGTCGCAAAAGATATTTCTGGTCTTTGTCTAAAAGAGCCTTCGTCGATTTTTCACCGGCTGTGCGGACAATGATGCCGAACCCTTTTGGCAGATTCAGCCCCGATACAACATCCTTTAAACGTTTCCGCTCATCTTCATCCTCTATTTTTCTTGAAATGCCCTTATTTTTTCCACCCGGCATCAGGACAATATGGCGGCCCGGAATGGAAACAAACGTTGTCAGCATTGCCCCCTTTTTCATGACAGGATCTTTTGTAATCTGCACAATAAGCTCCTGCCCTCTTCTAACCAGCTTTTTCAGGGAACGGTCACCGGATGTATTGTCCAGAAAATAATCGCTGTGTATCTCATTTTTCTGGAGGAATCCATGCCTTTCCACACCATAATCGATAAAAACCGCCTGCAGGCTCGGTTCCACTCTTGTAATAATGCCCTTGTAAATATTGCCTTTTGTCATCGCCTGTGATGCGGTTTCTATATGAAACTCTTCGAGTTTACTGTCTTTGACCTTTGCGATTCTGCACTCTTCAGGATCGACCGCATTGATAAGAATTTTACTGCTCATTTTTTTGCCAATTCCTTTCAGCTCTTCGCCATCATTAACCAACTGTTTTTGATAAATTATGAAATTGTTGCTATCAAGTCAAACGAATTCTCTTGATACGAGAACCAAAATAGTTTACCGACCTTGCAATTTATTTGTTATGGTGGCATAAATCTGTCTGTTCAATCTGATATATTTTTAACTTTTGTTTCAAGGACGGCATAATGGAATCACAATACGATCCAAAAACTATTGAACGTAAATGGCAAAAATTCTGGGACGATAAAAATCTTTTCAGCGTCAAAGAGGACGCTGATAAAGAAAAATACTATCTGCTTGAGATGTTCCCCTATCCTTCAGGAAAGATACATATCGGCCATGTCAGAAATTATACTATCGGTGATGTTGTTGCGCGCTATAAAAGAATGTGCGGATTCAACGTCCTTCATCCAATGGGATGGGATGCATTCGGCATGCCTGCTGAAAATGCGGCAATAGCCAACAATACGCATCCGGCGGCATGGACATACGACAATATCGATACTATGAGACACCAGCTTAAACAGCTCGGTTTCAGCTACGACTGGGACAGGGAAATCGCAACCTGCAGGCCTGAATATTACAGGTGGGAGCAGTGGCTTTTCACTAAAATGTATGAAAAGAATATGGTTTACAGAAAAGAAAATTTTGTAAACTGGTGCAACGATTGTCAGACAGTTCTAGCAAATGAACAGGTTGAAGCCGGCATGTGCTGGAGGTGCGGAAAACAGGTCAAACAAAAAAAACTGGAACAGTGGTTTCTGAAAATAACAGATTTTGCCGAAGATCTACTTATTCACTGCGACAAACTTCCCGGCTGGCCTGATAAAGTCATTACAATGCAGAAAAACTGGATTGGAAAAAGCATCGGTGCCGAGATACGTTTTCCTGTGGAAAACTCGGATGAAATCATCCCTGTCTTCACAACGCGTCAGGATACTGTCTTCGGTGCAACCTTTATGTGCCTGGCGCCCGAACACCCGCTTGTGGAAAAGCTTTCTTCGGGAACTTCTGAGGAAAATGCCGTTAAAGCGTTCATAAAAAAAATATCCGCCCAGGAACGAACCAGCAGAGGAATTGAAAACTATGAAAAAGAAGGTGTCTTTACGGGCGCTTTTTGCATCAATCCGATGAGCGGAAAAAGAATGCCGGTATACACAGCTAATTTTGCACTCATGGAATACGGCACCGGAGCGGTTATGTCGGTACCTGCCCATGACCAGCGTGACTTTGACTTTGCAAAAAAATACAACCTTGAATGTATCGTTGTTGTCAGGCCAATGGATGAAGACCTCAACGCCGAAACAATGCAGGAAGCCTATACTAACGAAGGTATAATGGTCAATTCGGAAGAATTCAACGACCTTAATAACAAAAAAGCGCTTGATGAAATTGCCGTATATCTTGAAAAAAATAATCTGGGGAAAAAAACGGTCAGTTTCAGACTGAGAGATTGGGGCATCTCAAGACAGAGGTACTGGGGTGCGCCTATTCCAATGGTTCACTGCAACAAGTGCGGAATCGTTCCGGTAAAAGAAGAAGATCTGCCCGTTCTTCTTCCTGAAGACACCGAATTTCTGGAGGGAGGCAAATCACCCCTTTCCGAACTTGATTATTTCAAAAAAACAACCTGTCCGAAATGCGGTGATACCGAAGCGAAACGGGAAACCGACACGATGGATACGTTTATGGAGTCATCGTGGTATTTTGAACGATACTGCAGTCCACGTCACGATACCGGCATCTTCGACAAAAAAGCGGTCGATTACTGGATGCCTGTGGATCAATACATCGGGGGAGTCGAACACGCCATACTCCATCTGCTTTACTCCAGATACTTTACACGTGTCCTCAGGAAATTCAACCTTGTGAACTTTAAAGAACCGTTTACAAACCTTCTAACACAAGGAATGGTCTGCAAGGAGACATTGAAATGCCCTGAGCACGGTTTCCTTTTTATGGATGAGGTCAGTAGCGAGGGTGACACCTGTCGACAATGCAGCAATGCGGTTGAAATCGGAAGAGTTGAAAAAATGTCAAAATCAAAAAAAAATGTGATAGATCCGAATACTCTTCTTGAAATGTATGGCGCTGATACGACAAGGCTCTTCTGCCTGTTTGCAGCCCCGCCCGAAAGGGACCTTGAGTGGAGTGATCAGGGGATTGAGGGCGGTTTCCGCTTCCTGAACCGTGTCTGGCGTCTTGCAGAAAACTGTATCGAATCAATCAGGGACACAGCACCGTTTTCCGGAAAAATCGAATCTCTTGACGGCAGACTGAAGATGCTTTATCGAAAATCTCATTTGACAATACAGAAAGTTACCAGGGACATAGAGGAGCGCTTTCATTTTAACACCGCGATTAGTGCTGTAATGGAACTCGTCAACATGATGTATCAGGTGGAAAACTTTGAAGATATACCAGACGGCCCACAGGTAATGCGTTTTGCAATGGAGTCCGTTGTTTTATTGATTGCACCGATTGTCCCACATATTGCAGAAGAGCTATGGGAAGGAATGGGAAAAGAATCGGCAATTCTCGATGCACCATGGCCTTCCTTCCGTGAAGACGCCCTTGTGTCTGATGATATGCTCATCGTAATACAGGTAAATGGCAAACTCAGAGGCAAGTTCAATATTTCCGCTGATGCCGACGATGGCGCCATAAAAGAGACTGCTCTTTCCGACAGCAGCGTTCAAAAATTTATCAAGGACAAACAAGTTAAAAAAGTGATTGTAGTAAAAAGAAAACTGGTGAATATAGTTGTATAAATCTTATTTTAAGGTGTCGAATGCATTACGGGTATAAACTAATATTTCCTACATTGTTTATTATATTAATGATTTTCGGTCTTTCCTGCGGATACAAATTCGCAGGATCAGGCAATCTTCCGGAAGGGGTACAAAAGGTCAGCGTCGCCATTTTTAAAAACAATACCGCAGAAACCGGACTCGAAAACACCTTTACTAACGATCTGATTTATGAATTCATTAGAGGCGGCAGAACGGTTTTCCCGGATCGGGAAAATGCTGATGCGGTTATTTCAGGAACCGTCCGGTCAATTGGGGTTGCGTCTGCTGTGCGAACAGACTCAAGTTCATCAACCGAGAGAAGGGTCACGATTACCGTCGATGTTAAACTCACGGCAAGAGACGGGAGGGTAATATGGTCTGCGAAAGATGTGTCTGAAGATCAAACATATATAGTCGAGGAAGACAAACAGGCAACAGACGAGAACAAAAATGATGCCATTGAATATGTCTCAAAAAGATTGGCTGAATATGTTATACGTCGGATGACAGACGATTTTTAGATTGAATTTACAAGCTTGGTAAGCCGTGAAATTTTTCGGGCCGCATTTTTTTTATGGAGAATGCCCCTTTGGGCAGCCCTGTCAATAACAGATTTCGCATTATTCAATTCTGTCATGGCCTTTTTCGCTGAGTTTTCACCAACAGCAGCCCTTACTTTTTTAATAATAGATTTTGTGCCCGTTCTTACAACCTTATTGCGCACTCTTTTTATTTCATTCTGCCTTGCCCGTTTAATCGCCGATTTATGATTTGCCAACTTTTTCACTCCTTATATGTAATTGATTTAATCTACAATTAAAAACTGATAAAATATATAAAATAGATTTTTATGTCAAGATTTTTTTAAAAGAGATTTTATTCTTGCGCTTCATCATGGTTATATAGTTAAATTCTATAATATGGCATGATAAATAAAGGGGAAAGGCAATGCATGTAAGAACTGTTAAATTATTTATGTTGGTATTCATTTGTCTTTTTATTTTTAGCTGTACATGAATCACAGGCAAAGATACATCCGGTCAGGATGCTCAAAATAAACTGCAAACCGAATCGCCCCGAAAAATCTGTCCAATACCTCAAGAAAAAAACCCTGGACAGTAAAAAACTTTTAATTGCAGCTGATCTTATTAGAAAGGTCCGTTTGTTTTTTGGATGCCCACAATTTGTTTTAAGAAATCGTAAAAAAGGAGCCGCCATGTCAAAAAAAGAAAATAAAAACTCCAGACGCAATTTTTTAAAAACAGTCGGCGCAATCGGTGCCGGATCAATGCTGACATCAGTGGCCCCTTTTGCCAGTGCTTCGGATCAAAACAATTCAACAAATACCAATCCCATAACTGTTCCCACCCGACCTTTTGGAAAAACAGGCATCCATGTCTCCACACTTTCCCTGGGCGGAGTTCTGAGCGAATCAGACCAGCTTGTATTCAGACAAGCGTTTAAAATGGGCATAACTTACTGGGATACTGCAAATAGTTATGGATGGGGGAATAATGAAAAAGCCATTGGAAAATACTTTGCCCGGTTTCCGAATGATCGGAAAAAAATATTTCTGGTCACTAAAGGAGCAACGTCGGACCCGGAAAAACTATCTGAAAAGCTTAACGAGTCGCTTGAAAGAATGAATACCTCCTATGTTGATATGTATTTCATTCATTATGTAGCAGATGTGAAAGATGAACTGACACAAGAAGTGAAAGCTTGGGCAGAAAAAGCGAAAACCAAAGGAAAAATTCGTCTTTTTGGATTCAGCGCTCATAAAAACATGGAAAACAGCTTGCTTGAGGCAGCGAAACTTGGATGGATCGACGGTATCATGATGAGTTATAATTACAGACTCATGGTCAAAGATGAAATGAAAAAAGCTGTTGACGCCTGTGCGAAGGCAGGAATAGGTCTGACCGCCATGAAGACACAGGCTGCTTTTTCGGCCAATTTTTATGCGACTATCGGATCAGAAACCGATGACGCCCTTAAAATAACAGAAAGTTTTTTAAAAAAAGGATACACTGCCGAACAAGCCAAATTGAAAGTGGTTTGGGAAAATTCGAATATCGCCAGCATCTGCTCGGCCATGCCGAATATGACCATACTGCAGGCAAATATTGCCGCCGCACTGAACAAAACCAGCCTGTCTTCAAGAGACAAACAACTTCTGGATCAATATGCCCGGCAAACCTCTTCCGGCTACTGCGCCGGCTGTGCAAATATTTGCGAACCTGCTGTGAACTGCAAAGTGCCCATAAGCGATTTAATGCGTTATTCCATGTATCATAACAGCTATGGAGACAGAGATACGGCAATGGCTTTATTCAACAAACTACCCGCAGACAAAAAAGCAAGTATTCTGACAACAGACTATTCAAAGGCAGAGGAATGCTGCCCCCAAAAAATAGAGATCGGCAATGTCTTGAAAAATACATATGAAGCTTTTACTTGATGATTTCGTAAAAAAACACAAGGAGGTACTATCATGAAAGTTGTCGCGTTTAATGGAAGCCCAAGAAAAAAAGGGAATACTGCAATGCTTATCAACAGTGTGTTTGATGCGTTGCAAAAAGAAGGAATAAAAACTGAATTACTCCAGCTCGGTGGTAAGGATATCAAAGGTTGTCTCGGGTGTATGAAATGTTTCGAAGCACAAGATAATACATGCGTCACAAGAAAAGATGATATCTTGAATGAATATTTTCAAAAAATGATCGAGGCAGATGGAATCATAATTGGTTCACCAACATACTTTTCAAATGTAAGTTCTGAAGTTAAAGCATTAATTGATAGAGCGGGCCTTCTTTCAATTGCAAACGGTTATTCGCTTAAACGTAAGGTTGGTGCTGCTGTTGTTGCCGTTCGAAGAGCAGGTGCAACAGATGTTTTTGATGCTATTAATAAATTCTTTTTCATAAATCAAGTAATTGTTCCAGGATCTATATATTGGAATATGGGGTTTGGATTAAATAAGGAAGAGGTTAAAGATGATGATGAAGGCATGAATACTATGAAAATTTTAGGCGAAAATATGGGATGGCTCTTAAAAAAGATAATTGCATAACAAAGTGCTTGTAGTAATACTACCGTTATGTCTATTTGTTTATTGTGATATTTTTATTTTGGTTATAGTTGCAACCTTTTTATTATTACAATCTCAAAGAGGAATAAAAAATGACATTATGTGCCAAAGACATTATGGTTAGTAATTTCGACACAATTCATATGGAAGCCCCTGTTGAAGAAGCTATTCACAAAATTTCGAACGGTATAGTTAGAGAAACCGGATACAAAACTATCAGCTTGATGGTAATTGATGATTTTAATAAACTAAGCGGTGTAGTTACAATGTTTGATGTACTTTATCATCTACGACCGGATTTTTTAAATTTTGGAATCCATGGCGAAGAACTAAAGTGGGAAGGACGGCTGGAACCTCTTCTTGATATAGTCCAAGAGAAGAAAGTACATCATATTATGACTCGTAATATTGTAAGCGCTAAAATGAATGATCATATTATGACTCTCTTAGATCGGATGATAAAAAACAAATATCGTCGACTTCCTGTTTTGGAAAATAGCCAGCCTATAGGTATAGTATATATATCAGATATTTATCATCACATTTTTTCACAGAAAATGACATAACAATGCAGGAGAGTCATGGTTAGCGCCAATAAGAAAGGGCAGGCAGTATCAATCTCTGCAAACCCTTTGATTTTATGGTGGAGCTTGAGGGGAATAATATTTGTCATTGATCAGGGGGGCATACACCCCCATACCCCACCATGGACCAATACCGGCATGACTTCCGATATTTCATATATAAGTCACATTATTCTTAATTTTGGTTTGTTTTTTTCTTCCTAATCTATTACTGTATGCAAAGGAGATGAGACTATGCAAAATCTGTTAAAAAATATTGTGCAGGCACTGGTTGATAATCCAGAACAGATTGAGATCACAACAGTAAGGGGAAATCAAGCCATTATATTAGAACTTAAGGTGGCAAAAGAAGATATTGGGAAGGTAATAGGAAAAAAAGGTCGTACTGCTCATGCAATTCGGACCATATTGGGCGCTGCTTCTGCCAAAACAAAAAACCGCACAACCCTTGAAATCATTGGATAATGGAATGCTCCCCCTCATAAGAAAGTTAACAACACTTCTCTCAGGCTTTAATCGGTATCTTACGTTATCAATTATTTAAAACGAAAAGGGTCATTTAAAAAATGTTATGAGGCAAACTTGAATAAGATATTTCATTTTATTTTATGCTTACTCCTTGCCGTTGTGCTGTTTCCCAGTACAACTTATTCTTCTGATGCTCACAAAAGAGAAACCCGAAGAGACGAACGCTTCATAGCCTATAAAAACGGTACAGTTATGGATACAAGTACTGGTTTGATGTGGGCTGCAGGTCTGCAAGTCGTTACGTGTACTCTCCTGACAAAAAATACCGCGAACTCGGATTTCGCCTTGCAGCAGAATTTCGGATAACGAACTGAAAAACCAACCCAGTAGCATCTTAGTATGACACACATAGAACAGGTATGGTCAAGGAAAGTTGATAGGAAGGGAAATCTCAATATTGAAAAAAAGAAGGGTCCTGTTTACATACCCTGCCTTTCTCTACCTGACTATTTCTCACTTATATTCCTTGACAATCTCGTAGAAAGTCAAACTTCCGATGAAGCAACCACTGCCACCATCACTACTGGGAGCAGCAGGAGGATTCGAGGTATCGATAATGCTTCGTCCGCCAGCTCCAACAGGTGGGACCATGTCAGCAGCCATTGTATCGTAAATCTCCTGAGCTATGACAAAAGATCCTGCTGCACTTGGATGCACTCCGTCAGAACCGATATAGGCACAATTGGTCACACCACCGACCACGCCATCTGCAAAGACAGTGCGGATATCAACCATATGAACACCCAATGCGGTAAACTGAGTCATCATAATATCCATTCCGTAATCTACGGCTCCGCTGTATTTTTCGTAATCACCACCGCAGTTAATACGCGGATAGCCAAACCATACTATATCTTCAATACCGTCAGCATATACGGAGGGTATCCATCCTACAGACCTGTCGAGTACATAGTTGATTGTCCTTTCGCAGAGTGGCAGCTCATTGTCATTACAACCCTGGAGAGTGTCATTGCCGCCTCCGTCCATGAGCAGCGTAGTAACCGGATTACCTGCAACCCCTCTGACATGATCGTTGTACTCACCGATGATATCATCGATCTTGTCGGCGCTTACAGAGTAATCATTATAATGCAGCCCCATCATGTCACCGAGATACACGGTAATGTTTGTACAATCGCTTGAAGCAAGGGCTATGTAAGAATCGCCGATACTTTTCATCACGTCAGTGTGTGGCAGTGCGTTGAAGTCGGAACAGCTCGAGTAGTTTGCTTCGCACCCCGTCATAGAAGCGCCTGCCGACACTGCAATGATCATAAAAAACCTGAATGTCCTCATAATGTTGCTCCATTTCATTGTTACAATAGGCTCACCTTACACCTTAGTCAACTGTTCAGTTTTCGGGGATAAGTATACCTGTAAAAGCTGACCTTTCACCTGGCAGTGTTTTGGTGAAATGGTTGCGGTTTAATCTTAGTTCCAGTGAGGGACAGTGTCACATAGAAAAAGGCAGGGCTAAAAAAATGACCCTGCCTTTCTATTGTTCCTTAACCAGTCCTTTTCACCAACGCATCAACGTCAACGTTTTTTTTGGATCTTGAAATAATTTTCCTAAACAGTTTCAGATGCTGTTCGTGCTTAAACTTTCTTTTTAGTTGTTTTCTTAGCAACAGCTTTCTTTTTTGGAGTAGTTTTCTTAGCTGCAACTTTCTTCTTAGTTGTAGTTTTCCTTTTTGTAGTTGTTTTTTTGACCGCGACTTTCTTCTTAGGTGCAGCCTTCTTTTTAGAAGCAGTTTTCTTGACAGGTTTTATTTCTTTCAGAATTACCTCTGCAATTTTGCTGAGTGTTTTAATGAGAGCATCAACTTCTTTTTTCGCAGCTTTCAATTTTTTTTCCAGATCTAATGCCATTAGATTTTCCCCCTTCTGAATTTATGTTTATTTTTTTCTACCGTTAACCTTATCCATCAACTCTCCAGAACATCTAAAAATTACAACTCTACGAGCATCCATCATCATATCTTCACCAGTATTATCATTTACCATTTGTGTCAAGAAATTAAATATGTTACAAAGTTCTTAAATATCCATTGAAATGTGGGGGGAATTTAAGATGTCCATACACACAGAAAGAAGGTCAGGCTTAGACCGTTTGTTGAATTCCTTATTTTACCTTTTCATGTAACAAATATTGAGGAGGAGGGTATGAGGAAGCTATTAGCTTTTGCTATTATTTTATTTTTTATGTCAAACACACATGCCGGTAGTAATAAATACAGTGATTGGCATTTTCAATGCATTGATAAAGAATGTAAGATATTTACTTATGTAGAAATACCCAAAACAGCAAAAGACGGTCCTGAAGTTCATTGTTATGTCCTTTCGGTTAAAGCAAACAACGATATCATTTTACAAGAAGTATTTGATGTTGCTTTCCACAGAACCATGTCTCCAATTAACATACCGGTTGAATATGTAATCAAAAACACCGAAACAGCAGTTCGACAATTTCATGATGCCAAAGGAAAAAAAATAATCTTACAGTTTGACAAACATAATGAGATTAGTTCAACGCCATCTGAAGCAGGTGTAAATTATTGCGTTTTTAAACAACAAAAAGCAGAAAAGCTAATTGATTTGTTTAGAAAAAAGAATAAAGTTGTTTTTATTCAAAAATTTATAGGTTTGGGATTTGTTTATCCAATTGGGCAACCATATCAAAAAACAAAAGCAGTTTTTTCATTAAAAGGTTTTTCGAAAGCATATAACAAGCTTATTAGCACCTCAGACAGCAAAACAAATGTTACAAGGCAACAGTAATAATCAAGGATATGCAAATGCGCAGTTTAATTTAGGTCTTATGTATAACAATGGTCAAGGAGTCCCCCAGAACTATAAAAAAGCATATATTTATTATAGCTTGGCTTCCGCACAAGGGCGCGAAAAGGCCAAACATAACATATCTATTATCGAACCCAAAATGACACCTTCACAAATCGCTGAAGCACAGAAAAAAGCTGCTGAATTATGGGAAAAAATTGGGAAGGATCAGTCAGGGAAATCTTAACGTGTGGGCTGAGGCATGGCCGGCATTCAGTTCATAAACTTCAGAAGTTCCTTTGGCCTACCGATTACTTCAACGGCGCCAGCCTCTCGCAACTCCTTCTCCGAACGAAAGCCCCACATCGCTCCAACTGGGAACATGTTGGCTTTAACAGCGGTTCTCATATCGACATCACTGTCACCCAGATAGAGAAACTCCTGTTCTGGAATATCCAAACGTTGGGCAATCTCTATAGAACCTGTGGGATCAGGTTTCATAGGAACTCCATCCCTCTGGCCAAGTATCACTGCAAATATCCAGTCAGGGAGAAACTTCTGAATGCAGAGCTCAGCGAAATGCTGGGGTTTGTTTGTAAGCACAGCCATCTCAATGTGTTTTGCAGTGAGGGCATCCAGTAATTCCGGTACTCCGTCGTACGGCTTGGTCTTCAAATCCCAATTACGGTTGTATTCCCTGAGGAAAGCCTCCAGACAATCTGCTGTAAGCTCATCATTGCGTCTCTCCGGTGGCAGTGCACGTGACACAAGCGTCGATGCTCCGGCACCAACGAAATAGCGAAATGCTTCCAAGGGGTGCGTTGGGAGCCCTTTATCCTGCAAGACACGATTCAATGAGTCTGCAAGATCCGCCAAGGTATCAAGCAACGTCCCATCCAAGTCAAAAATGACAGCCTTATACTTCATGTAATTCTCTCGGATCTTTATTGGCTTACCCAACATTACTTATCATACAGCCAGTGCTGACCACACACAAACTTCCTCAACTGTACACTCATAATATAAACATGTTGTATCATACAACATATTTTTGATTGTATACCCGTATCTTGATCCTTTCCAACGCTATTGCGTTGCTATAAATTATGCCGAGACAGAACCATTTTTGCATTTTTTCAAATAAAACCGCTGGCATAAAAAATATAACTCATCACTTTCACTTGCAATAAAGATTTATTGTGATAATTCGAAACTGATAACAACAAACAGAAAGGGGATCATACACACCATGGCAAAACGTAAAGCAAAAGCAGCAAGGGACATTGAGAAGATGAAATGGGTTAATCCAAAGTAATGAACGTGTTTGGCAATCCAGAGAAAAGAAATAACACTGAACTTTTTCCGGAATTAAAGAGGGGTATTCTTGAAAGCGTAGCTATGTATTGGGTAGAACGACATAGCGGATTGAAGACAGTAGTTTTATTTGGAAGACAGCCAAATTACCCAATCCCAATAAAATATATTGTATATTTTGAGTTTAAAAAAAAGAAAGATGCTTATCAATTTGAGATTGAACACATTCTTCAACCGGCAAACCTTATCACAGATAATGTAATAGAAGTCTATAAAGACCAAACTCCACGTCAATTCCAGCATGATTGGTGGTTTGAAACAAAAAGAGAAGATTGGATGAAGCACCAACCATTTTGGTTGTTGTATAAGAGATTGTGAAAAATAATGTTACAAGTCCTGCTGAATAGCTGATTACAATTATCTTTAGTACAAACAGATGAGTACCCCACCGGGGGGGGGTACGGTGGATCAAACTTCACCCTTCTTGTACCATATTAACAAATTCCGGAAGCATAAGAATCTGTACATTCCTATCTTGCGGCATGTTAAGGATTGCCTGGAAATAGCAACCCGTGCATACATGAACCATACATTTCGTTTTGACGTTGTTTATCATATGATCTAAACCATCCGCCTTATAGCAGCAAGCTGGAGCACTTATGCGATTGATTGAAAGATCTTCTATTTTATCAAAAACCGTATTGGTTGATTTTAAATCCATGGGGACTGGTGAGAACTTTTTATGGAGTCGATAACAGCCTGCATAATAGTCAATTTCCTTATTCCAATGCAAAGTGGTGATCGCACCACTTAATGCCTGTGGATAGAAAACTATGTTCTCGTTCGGAAAAGCATGCTTGTATATAGGATAACAAGGGGAACAGAAAATAATAATTCTTTTCGATCCAAGCTCCCTGGCTTTGTTAATGTTTAGGCCTACAAACTCTTTAGAAAGTGATCGGCATTCAGCCATTGCTTCGTCATCTTTGGCCTTAATTGCCGGACGATATAGATTATTCCCACAACAATATTCTTTTGACAGAAACGTATAATTGATTCCATCCCGATCCAGGACTTTGGTAAATTGTTTTAAAATATGAGGTATAGTTCCAAGTATCTGACACCCAGTAATAATCGTATTTTCGGCCTGTTGGTCATAAGGCATCCCATGGGCATCCATAACTTCGACCCGATCAGGTAAATCATTGCTTGTATTCCCTGTTGTACGGATTATTTCGACAGTGTTTTCGTCTAAGAGAGAATGCATAAACTTCCTTTCTAATACTGTTAACTTCTATACTGTAACTAACGTGAATTCATCACATATCATCTTTCCGGGCATTAAGAATCATTTCTTTTAATTCATCTGCGCTAAGAACATCATCCTTTCTACGATGTAGCATTCTATGGCAGTTAGCACAAACCGGAATGAGATCCTCATAAGGATCGATCACTTGCTCACCATCGAATGTACTCACCTTTTAGAGGAACTTAATTTATCACACCATATAAAAAGCCATTAGCTTTTTCAAGGAATCAAGGATTCCAGCGAATAATAATACTGGCCTATATTAGGATCTGGAGCTGGTAATGTTATAGTCAGTCGGGCAACAGTTACTTATCTCAAGGATAGTTTTATCGGTATCCAGGAACTGTAGAATTTGATCTGATTTCATATGAAACGTGTTTGTAGCTGCTACGTTCTGCAATGGTTTGTGCATTTGCATAGCAACTTCCGAGTCCCCTTTAAACTTAGATCCATTTTATTTCAGGCTCTCTCCGCTCAATGAGACGGTGATATTTGACATCGGGGTGCCCTACTACCATTGCACCATAGGACTGGTGTTCTTTAGGTATGCCCAACCAATGCTTTATTTTTTTATCCATATTAGCACCAGCTTGTACAAAACCCAAAAAACAAGCTCCAAGGCCCAGACTATGGGCCATCAACGAACAGTTATATAGGGCTACCGAACAGTTGAATGGTGCCACAGAGTCAAAAGATTGACCGTGAGCTATGATTACTGCAGATCCATAAGGAAGAGGTCCATAGGCATGTTTATCTTTCTTATTCTTTAAAAAATCATACCACATGGCGTAATGACGCAAAGAGTATACTATTGATCGACCGAACTTCATCCCATAAAAAAATGCGATCGCACTATTCTGCATTAGTTTGAAACTATTTTCCATAAAGCCCTCGACCAGAGAGCGAAGCTCAGCTACTTTTTGATGATTTGAGACGACAACATAATTGACATCCTGTCGATTGCTACCTGTCGGGGCATAACGACCAGCATCAATTATTCTTATCAATTGGTCTTTGGAGACCGGCTTATCTTTGAACAGACGAACAGATCTTCTTTCTCTGATTAATAACTGAAGGGCGTCCGCAGTGACTGCAGGTCCCGGCCCTGGTTTTAGACTTGTATCTGTCTCAACTTCCTGCTGAACAACAGCCCCTTCAGGACAAACAGCCCAACAATGACCGCAAGCAATACAACCCTCTCCATATACAACCTGCATTTTCTTGTCTCTTAATTCAAGTACTAACGCAGGACAGTCTTTAACACACTGACCGCACCCTATGCACTTATCGATGCTTACCTGAGGTGGTGTTATTCCTCGACCCCAAACCGCATCCTTTTTAGCGCTGTCAAGAAACTGTCTGTTTTCCAACATGTGCCCCCCCTTCAGCAATATAGTTGTCAATGTACCCGGTAGATATTTTATGATGTTATTCCGGCTCAAGCCTTCTTTTTAGTGGTTTTCTTGGCAGCTGGTTTTTTCTTTGGTGCAGTTTTCTTAGCTGCTACTTTCTTCTTGGGTGCAACCTTCTTCTTGGCAGTTGTTTTTTTAGCTGCAACTTTTTTCTTTGGTGCAGCCTTCTTTTTTGCCGAAGTTTTCTTTGCCGGTTTAAATTCTTTCAGAATTACGTCTGCAATTTTGCCGAGTTTTTTGATGAGATCCTCAACTTCTTTTTTCGCAGTCTTTAATCGTTTTTCCAGATCTAATGCCATAAGATTTCCCCCTTCTGAATTTATGTTTATTATTATTCCCTGTTAATTTTATCTCTCAACTCTCCAGAACACCTAAAAATTATAACCCTACGAGCATCCAGCATCAGATCCTCACCAGTTGCTGGGTTGCGTCCTCTTCTTACCTTTTTCTCTTTTACGCAGAACTTGCCAAAACCTGAGATCATGATATCTTCACCTGATGCAAGTGTCTGTTTTATGATTTCCAGCAGGTCTTCCATCAGTTCATATGATTCAGTCCCTGAAAGTTTCAGTTGCTTCTGGATTGTGTCTGCTATTTGTGCCTTTGTTAGTGTCATGGTTTCCCATCCTTGCCCCTTGAGAAATTGATTGTTGTAAGTTTGTAATATTTAAACCAGTATTATCAATTAACAATTGTGTCAAGGAAATAAATGTGTTATAAGAGATACTTATTATAAGCATTGTTACAGAGGATATCACAATTGATCAGCGACTGTTATAACATCCGAATGACGACAATTAAAATTCCCGGAATTTATAGTGGTTGTCATAATAACGTTCCGTTTCCATGAAAGGGATTTATGCATTGGGTAACACCGGCAACTCGTTGCCGGTGCCCGAAGGGCAAGAAGCTGTTCTCAAAATTT
>JAFDJC010000017.1 GCA_019307665.1 Deltaproteobacteria bacterium
CGTAAATCTTGCTTCCGGTGTTTCACTATCTGGCCAGGGGAGGTTAACCTCATTCAAATCGTCGCAGCCAATACTTATGATTCCGGCGCAAAAAAGAATGGATAGGAATATATACTTATGTAAGCGCAAAAAAGTATATAACCATCTGTTACGCATAAAACCTACACCGCCTTTCCAATTAATTTATTTGAATATAATCAAACCATAATTTGTAGCTCAAGGCAACAATAATAACAAATGACGTAATATGGTGAATGGAACAAATTGATTATTGTTGCGACAAGTGATAAAAAAAACATATGAAAAAGGAAGGGAAAAATTCTGCGAAAACAATACTAAGTCTCCAATATTTCATATATTTTGGTGTGTTAGGTGTTTATCTCCCGTATTTCAACCTGTATTGCTATCATCTTGGTTTTAGCGGATTTGAGATTGGAATACTTTCATCTATAAAAACAGTTACTATCGCGACGTTTCCCCTGATGTGGAGCGTTATTGCCGACAGGTTTCAGATCAGGCGGCTCATATATATCTTATGTAATGTTATCAGCACGGCAGTATGGGCGTTCTATTTCATAACAGTTGATTTCCGACTGATGCTGGTAGTCGGTATTGTCTATGGCATTTTTCATGCGCCACTTATATCATTTCTTGAAGCCTTTGCCATGGATGTTTTAGGAAAAGAAAAGAAAAAATACGGGCATATCAGGGTGTGGGGGTCAATAAACTTCATTATTATAGTGATGGCGGCAGGATGGCTCATTGATTTATTTTCAGTAAGGATAATACTGTTTCTGATTTTTGTCGGATCATTACTTTTGGCGCTTTTGTCGGTTAAAGTTCCTAAAGCCGTCATAAAAGAAAAAAGTTCTTTTAAAGAAGGACTTAGAATTTTTTCAGAAAAGCGACTTGTTGTTTTTTTGATCAGTGCTTTTCTTATGCTTGTCAGCCATGGCGCTTACTATGGTTTTTTTTCGATTCACCTTGAAAGGCTTGGTTTTGGTAACGCCTTCATCGGTTTTGCCTGGGCCCTGGCTTCTATTTCAGAAATCCTTGTAATGATCAAATCAGACTCAATATTCAGGCGGTTCAGCATCGGTAAAGTGCTGGCCTTTTCATTTGCCGTGGCAGCTGTCAGGTGGTTTTTATTGGCTTTTGCTGAAACGCGGTTTGCCATACTGCTTTTGCAACTACTGCACGCGGCAACGTATGGCTCATTTCATATTGCCAGTGTTTTATACATCGATCGGCTCATGCCTGGAAAAGCCAAGACATTCGGACAGGCGGTAAACAATTCGGTAACGTATGGACTGGGAATATCGGTGGGCTTTCTTGTAACCGGTTACTTTTTTGAAAAAATCGGCTCTCCGGGCCTATTTGTTATAAGCGGATTTGCCGCTTTTTTTGCCTGGCTATTATTCATTTTGTTCTCGCAAAGACTCCGGCGGGCCCGGTAAAAAAACAGCGATACTATCCGCCAACCTGCTTTTTTATTCGGATGATTTCCGGCCTGTAGTCTTTTTTTTCAGCAAGCTTGTTCCCTTTTATCTTGACAAACAAAATAGAAACAAAGAAGCATAAAAATCCGATTATTGCGGAAAAGCCAGATGGGCCGAAGCCGAAATGAGGGGCGCTCTCCTGACCGACGATTGCGCCGGCAAGCATGCATAGAACGGGAAAGACATATAGAAGAAAAGTGGCTTTTAATAAAGATGATGATTTAAAACTAAGAACGACCCGGTCACCCTTTTTTGCCCCTGCGGTATTGACGGATTCAACTTCCATATCATTGCTTCCGCCCATGGTGTTACAGGAGCTTCTTGAGGCACAGGATTCACAGGCCGCTGATTTTTTTGTTTTTACCCAGGCGGTTGTTGTGTCTCCAAGTTTTATGACTACGCCTTCTTCGGTCGCCAAGGTCACACCTGTTTTCCGTAGCAGATAAGCCCGCACTGCAGACATCTTCCCGCTTCAGCTCTGGCCACGGTTTCTGAAAACCCCTTCTCAAGCTCCTCATTTTCTACCGCGCTAAGCGGCATAATATTGCGGCTGACAGGACCCACATTTACAAGGCTGTCAACATCCTGAATAACCGATTGTGGTGTGAGGATATTGTCAGGTGTTATAAATTCAATGTCGTACATGATTTGATGCATAGAGGCTGCCCCACGCCTTCCCGAGCCTATCGCTTTTATTGCAGCACTCATATCGGTCAGCGCATCTCCATCCGACAAGAGGCCGGTCTCTTTTGAAAAAGCCGGTTGCTTATAAGGTGTGACGGCTTCCCAGGATACGGACCCTTCAGGTGGTTCGTCTGACGCAGCTTCTTCAGGAACCGGTTTATTAAAAACAAGCTCGGGAAATCGTCCTGATGCCAAATAGAGCGTGTTCGCGGGTATAACCGTTTTTGAACCAGAAGCAAGATCGGTAAATTCAAGCCATGAAAGGGCCGGTCCCGTGCCCATTAAACGGGTGATGCCGGACAGGTATACAATATCGACACCCTCATTTTGAAGCAACTTAACACCCTCTTCACTGAAAGGGGTCTCTTGTTCCGGCTCGCGCAAAAGTACCGTTACTCTTTCGGCGCCGGCCTCTTTACATATTTTTGCAGCATTGGCTGCAAGTTCACCACCGCCGGCAATGACAACATGCGGGCCGAATGACAAACCGTTTTTGTCTTCAGGCTTTGCCTTTATAAGATCAATCAGGAGAAATGTTCCGGGTACAGGCTGTTCAATTTTTGAAACTGAACCACGTGACATTCTGTTGTCCCACCCGCCTGATGCAAGAAAAACAGTTTCAAACCCTTCTTCCAAAAGACTGTCGATTGTAAAATCCCTGCCCATTACTTTTTCTGTTTGGACGGCAACTCCTGTTTTAAGTATGCCTTCAATATCCCAGTCAAGAATATTAAGGGGCAGCCTGTTCTTTGCAATGGCGGTTCTTAAGAGTCCTCCGAGCTTTGGTGTTGCTTCAAAAATTGTTGGAGCATGGCCAAGGCGTGCTGAAAAAAAAGCGGCTGAAAGGCCCTCAACACCGCCACCGATAACAGCAACTTTGCGGCCTGTTTCAGGTGCCTTAAACGGTAGAATCCTTTCTTTACAATTTTTTTCAAAATCAGCGGCAAAACGTTTTAATGCATTGATAGCAACCGGTTCGTCAATATACTTGCGCCTGCAGTCTGTTTCACACGGGCGGGGGCAGATTCTTCCGATAACCGTTGGAAACGGGTTTCTTTCCTTTATAACCTGAACCGAACGATAATAATCGCCGAGGCAGATCTGCTTGATATATTCCTGGATATCGATGCCGGCAGGGCATGTGCGTTGACACGGTGTGGTGCAGTCATCAGTTGTATATTCGTGAAGGATACGTCTTGTTACAGAGGAAAGTTTTATAATGTTTTTAGGGCAAACCTTTTCGCATGTTCCGCAGCCTGTACACAGTTCTTCATCCACAACCGGCAGGTTGTCTTCGCCCATTGTGATAGCCCCGAAAGGACAGGCTTTTGCGCATGTGCCGAGACCGAGACATCCGATATTACACACCTTCATACCTCCGCTGAGGAGCATGGCAGCCCGGCAGTCGGCGATACCGTCGTATCTGTATTTTATATCCGCATCTTTTGTACCATAATTACAGTCAGGCAGGGCAATATCAGGTTCTTTGGCTTCAATCGAAACACCCATAATGCCGGCAATAACATCGGCAAGTTCGGCCGGGGCAACAACACATGAATTTGGAGCGGCAGTTCCTGCAACAATCGCCTCTGCATTAGCACTGCACCCCGGCAATCCGCATCCACCACAGTTTGCACCCGGTAAAGCATCATCAATGGCGAGCACTTTAGGGTCAACATAAACATAAAAAATTTTAGACGCAGCAGCCAGAAGAATGCCGAGAATGATTCCGAGAGCACCCATAGTGTAAATAGCACTTAACATAATAATAAAACTCCCCTGAAACTACACGAGACCTTTGAATAACGCACCTTTTTGCTCAATATCTTCGTCATGCTCAAATTTTAATCCTCAAAATCCTCAATGTATTCCTCCGGTTAAAATTTTCGCTTTCCTTGATCTTGAACAAAAATTGATATTTTTCAAAGGCCCCTACCCCATATAATTATAAAATAGCACCAAATTTGCATGTGCCATAGCAGTTCAGGCACTTGATACACTTTTCCCTATCAATCCTTGCAACTTCTTTTTTCTGCCAGGTGATAGCCTCAGCCGGGCAGGCTTTGAAGCACAAACCGCATTTTTTACACAAATCAGGATCGATTTCAAACTTTAAAAGCGCCACACATCGTCTTGCCGGGCATTTTTTATCGTATATATGGGCATTATATTCATCCCTGAAATACCGGAGGGTGGAAAGGACCGGATTTGGCGCTGTCTGGCCTAAACCGCAAAGTGCTGATTCTTTAATTATGGCTGAAAGCGACTCAAGAGCTTCAATGTCGCCTTTCTCTCCTTTTCCGGCGCAGATTTTTTCAAGTATTTCAAGAAGGCGACGCGTTCCTTCCCTGCAGGGCGTGCACTTTCCGCAGGATTCATCCTGAATAAAATCTATGAAAAACCGGGCCATGTCTACCATACATGTGGCTTCGTCCATGACAATTGCGCCACCGGAACCCATTATTGCCCCGACCTTGGCAATTTCTTCATAATCCACCGGCGTGTCCAGATGCTGCTCAGGAACACATCCGCCCGAAGGGCCGCCAAGTTGTACGGCCTTGAATTTTTTCTTTTTAGGTATTCCCCCGCCGATATCATAAATTATCGTTCTAAGAGAAGTGCCCATGGGAACTTCGACAAGTCCGATATTGTTTACATCACCAGACAGGGCAAACACTTTTGTTCCCTTACTTTTTTCTGTTCCAAGGCTTGCATACCATTCACCGCCATGCATAATAATCTGGGATATATTGGCAAGGGTTTCAACATTGTTTAGGATTGTCGGCATGTTCCAAAGCCCTTTGTGAGCCGGAAACGGCGGCCTTGGCCTCGGCATGCCGCGTTTTCCCTCGATAGACCTCATCAGGGCGGTCTCTTCTCCGCACACAAAAGCGCCGGCCCCCTGGTAGATCTCTATTTCAAAGTCAAAACCGGAGCCAAGTATATCCTTTCCTAAAAGACCATATTCAGAGGCCTGTTTAATTGCAATTTCAAGCCGCCTCACTGCAAGGGGATATTCGGTTCTGCAATATATAATACCCTGACCGGCGTTTATTGCTTTTGCCGCGATGATCATTCCTTCAAGAACCGCATGCGGATCAGCCTCAAGTATACTTCTGTCCATGAAGGCACCGGGGTCTCCCTCGTCTGCATTGCACAGAACATATTTGGTTTTACCCGGGTTGTTCATGGCAAATTTCCATTTCAGGCCTGTTGGAAAGCCTGCTCCGCCCCTGCCCCTAAGACCGGAAATAGTAATTTGCTCGACAATTTGCTCCGAAGTCATTTCTTTTAAAGCTTTTGCTGTACCAAAGTAACCATCCCTGGCTATATATTCATCTATAACTTCGGGATCTATCATGCCCTTGTTGCGCATTACACGAAATACCTGGTGTGAAAAAAATGGTATCTCGTTCATATTTGGAATGGAGTCTTTTGATGCGGGCTCAACATAAAAAAGTTTTTTAACAGGCCGGCCTTTAAGAAAATGCTCTTCCACAAGATGGGGAATATCTTTTGGGTTAAGCTTTTGATAAAAGATGCCTTCGGGCTGAACAAGCAATACGGGACCGACCGCACAAAAGCCATTACAGCCGGTTTCAACTATCTGTATTTCTTGTAAAAGATTGTGCTTTCCAAGCTCTTTTTCAAGCGCTTCGCGAACAGCTTCAGCGCCCATTGAGTGACATCCGGTACCGCCGCATAGCAGGAGATGAGTTCGGGTTTTATTCATATTTATTTATTATTCCAAAGACTTCTTTTGGTAAGAGGTTTCCATGAATGTCCTGGTCAACCACTATAACCGGTGCCAGACCGCACGCACCGAGGCATCTGATCGCTTCCATTGAAAAGCGTTTATTTTCAGAGGTTGTTCCTTCCTGAACCTCAAAATCTTTTGAAATACCGTCCATAATCTCTTTAATGCCCTTAACATAACAGGCGGTCCCAAGACATATTTTAATTGTATGCCGCCCTTTGGGTTCCAGGGAAAAAAGAGAATAGAACGTTACCACCCCGAAAACCTGGCTTTTGGGCACATTAAGGCCTTGGCTGATATGGATTAACAGTTCCCGTGGAAGATATCCGACAACATCCTGGCACTCTCTTAAGACAGTTATTAAAGCGCCTAGTTTATTCCGGCCGGTTTTAATTATAGCGTTGATTTTGTCCCACATTTCATCTGTGATGTCAGGATGGTCAGGATTGCAGACAGTTGTCATGTCAAATCTCCGATAAAAAAAAAGCAAAGCAAATTTTTAATCTCAAATAATTTCATAATAATCTGTAAAAGTCAACGGCTTAGGATTTGATTTTTTGATTTCGATTTGAAATCTTTGGACGTCAGGAGCCGACCAGTTTGCTGCACTCCTGGAGAAAGGCTTTGTCATTAATCAGTCTGTTTGCAAAAATTCTGTATTTTGATGCAATGGATCTTACAGCTAGTTGAAGCACATATGGTCTTATGGGTTTTTCAAGAAGGTGGTTGATTCCGGCGGCAACACACATGTCGATAACGTCGTCATTACAATATCCGGTGATTATGATCGAATCTTCATAGGCTGTCTGGTATTTTTTTGAAATAGCATCAAGGAATAAAAAGCCGCTTTTGTCTTTAAGAAAGACATCAACGATAAAAACGGCGATGCCTGCTGAGCGATTCATACAATAAAGAGCTGCTTCTTCATCATCTGAAAAAACAAACACTTCACCCCAGCTATAAAATTTGGTAATAATATCTGCCATGGATTCACATACAGCAGGATCATCATCAACAATAATGATATCAAGACCGTTTGACATAATTAAACCTCGCAAAAAGTTTGCCGGTTGTGTCGGCACGGTATTAATAAAGAATGTGTTGCCAGTGAGGATTCATCCAGATACTATTAATTTGCCACAGTCATGAAATTGGGTCAACAGTTTTTATTTTTTTATTAATTTTCAGGGGCAGATAAAATGAAAGAGATTAAAATTTTAAAAAACTCGATTCAGGAATATGCGTGGGGATCGTTCACGGCTATTCCGGATCTTTTGGGCCTTAAGAAACCCTCAGTTAACCCAATGGCTGAATTGTGGATGGGCGCGCACCCCAAGTCGTCCTCAGAGGTTGATGTGAATGGAAAAAGCATAACGCTTATTCAGCTGATAGATCAGTTTCCGGAAGATACGCTGGGGGAAAATGCCGCGGAAAAATTTGGAAACAGGCTGCCATACCTGTTTAAGATCCTTGCGGCAGGGAAACCGCTTTCAATCCAGGCTCACCCGGACAGCAATCAGGCAAAAGCTGGATTTGAAAAAGAAAACAGGCTGGGGATTCCCCTTGATGCACCTCATAGAAATTACCGGGATGCGAATCATAAACCCGAATGCATCTGCGCTTTGACCGATTTCTGGGCACTTTGCGGTTTTAGAAAGATTAGAGACACATTGTCATACCTTAATGATGTCTGTCCGAAAAGCTTGGGATCGCAGCTGGATGATCTTTATCAACAACCTGACAATGCAGGACTAAAGAATTTTTTCAGTGCGTTAATGACAATATCCGATAAAAAGAGAAAAGAGGTTGTTGGAGAAGCCATAGAAAGCGCTCGTCCCCTTGCTGAAAAAAGTCTTGTTTTTGACTGGATGCTGAAACTTCACAAGGAGTACCAGGATGATATCGGTGTATTGTCACCGGCGTTTTTAAATCTTATCTGTCTTAAACCCGGTGATGCTTTATTTCTCAATGCAGGAGAACTGCACGCTTATCTTGCTGGTACAGGAATAGAGTTGATGGCAAATTCCGATAATGTTTTGCGGGGAGGCCTGACGCCGAAACATGTTGACGTTCAGGAGCTTTTAAGCGTTTTGACATTTGAGGAAAAAGATCTTAAAGTTATTGTTCCCGATGCAATCAATGCTTTCGAAAAGGTATATTCGGAAAGGGCGGAAGAATTTGTCCTGTCTGTCATTTCGGTTAAGACAGGTGAAACTTATACCGTCTCTCAAAAACGAACCGCAGAAATCCTTCTTTGCGTAGACGGCGGAGCAGTAATTTCAGGGGAAGACAGGCTTGAAGAAATCACCCTGAACAAAGGCGTTTCAGTTTTTGTGCCTGCTGCTGCCGGGCAATATCGTATTGAGGGAGAGGCCAGGATATATAGAGCCGCCATATGATTCTTCATCTCGATATGGATGCATTTTTTGCTTCAGTTGAACAGCTGGATAATCCCGAACTAAAAGGTAAGCCTGTAATCGTCGGAAAATCGTCAGGAAGGGGTGTTGTCACGACAGCAAGCTATGAAGCAAGAAAGTATGGTGTGCATTCGGCTATGCCGATTTTTGAAGCAAAAAAAAAGTGTCCCCAGGGGATTATTGTACCGGGAAGGATGGAGCGCTACAAGGAAATATCAGCAGAAATCATATCACTTCTGGGAGACTTTTCTCCTCTTGTTGAGCAGGTATCCATCGATGAGGCCTATTTGGACATATCCGGATGCAGAAAAATTTTTGGCGGACCTGAAAAGATAGGAGCCGACATAAAAAAGAAAATAAAGGCAACAGTAAAGCTTAGTTGTTCGGTGGGCATAGCGCCTGTTAAGTTTCTTGCAAAAATTGCATCCGACATGAAAAAACCGGATGGCCTTACCATCATTACCAGTGATCATATGCCGGAATTTATTGATAAACTTGACATACGGAAAGTGTCTGGGGTAGGCAAGTCCATGACCCGGCAGCTAGAAATTCTTGGCATTAGATCGCTGGGCGACATTAAAAAATATTCTGAAACCGCTCTGGCGAACAGGCTTGGAAAATATGGTCACAGGCTGATCGCGTTTTCAAAAGGCATTGATGATTCTCCTGTCACGCCTTTTAATCAAGCAAAATCCATAAGCGCAGAAAATACGCTTTCCATGGACACTTTGGATAAGGAAGAGCTAAAAGTTTATTTGTTGAGGCATGCTGAGCGGGTCGGGAGACAGCTGAGGAGACACAAGCTCAGGGCCGGAACTATTATGCTTAAAATAAAAACCGCTGAATTTAAACTTTTTACCAGGAGCATGACCATTAAAGAACCGACGCAGTCTACAGAAATTATCTATAGAAAGGCCGTAACACTTTTAAAAAACTTCAGGGTAGATAAAAAGATCCGGCTGATCGGTGTTGGCGTTTCAAGTTTTTTACTTGAAACCGGTCCTGTTCAGATGGAGTTGTTTGAAGAGAATCGTGAGCAGGCAAGCAACTGGGAAAAAGTGGACAGGGCTGTAGACGGTATTTCCGAAAAATACGGAAAGCATGCCGTAAAGAGAGCCTCGATTTACGATGAATAAGGGAGGGTGTGTTGAAAATGAGTTTACTGGAGAAGATGCAACAGGAAAGCGTTCATTCAAGAAATATCGAAATATCGACATGTGTTTACAAAGAAGGGGGCATTATTGTTCAAGGAAGTCTGAAAGATGATCGCTTAAAACAGCACTACAATATTGAAGGTCAGCGAATCGACCCTTTTACGGTTCATCATATGGTTATTAGAATGCTTGTCAATGGCAAACTTATGATAGAGAAGATTGAGGGAGAAATGCCGGGCGTTCCACGGGAAGAATGCCCGGAGACCCTAAAGAGTCTTGACAGGATAAGAGGCTGGAAGATAGCGCCGGGTTTTACGGAAAGAGTTAAGGCCGAAATTGGTGGAACAGCCGGATGTGCCCACTTGTCGACACTTCTCCTTGCCATGGCGCCGGCAGCTGTTCAAGGATACTGGGCCTGCCTATCCTTAAAGCCGCTGGACAAGAACCTTTCTCCCCATTTGTTGGAGCGGTATCTTATCGACACGTGCTGGGTCTGGCGACGAGATGGAGATAGGGCAAAGGCGCTTTTAAAAATGGTTGAAAAGTAAAACATCTAAAATACCACATGTAGTATCTTTTTTTACTTGACATACAATATAGATCATCGTAAGCAACCTACTATAACATAAAATAGGTTATTTTTATAACCTTGCCCACTGTTTTTAATATCGTCAGAGAGGGATGACCATGAAAGATCAAAAGTCGCATAAGTTTGATAAGCTGAAAAGTGTTGAGGTCTTTGTGGATGAACTGAACAGTCACTATCAGTTCAAGGTCTGGGGGAGTGCACTGACATCAATGTTTGTGCTTGTAAAAGAAGATTCGGAAGTTATAGGCCAGTTCGATGTGGGAAAAACATTCAAAATGAAGTACTACAGCCAGGAACCGTCAGTGCCCGCAAAAGATCTGGAAACCGAAATAAAGTATTTAAACAAGATCGATGAGGGCCGGTTCAAGGGACATTATTTGACAGGCTTACAGCTTGTTTAATCCCTTTGCTTAATATCTGACCGGAAACGACTTCAATTTCTTGTCTGCTTTAAGCGGAGTGAAGTAAGCAAAACAAACCCGCAGCACTTTTACCACAGGTGTTTAAAAGTATACGCCGGATTATCAAAAAAAGACACACACAACGCCTCGCAGCCGGCAAACAACCATCAGTTTTATAAAATATACAATAATTTCAGATAGTTCAATTTCATAACAATTCTGGCACGAAAAATGAAAATAAAGACTGTCAAGCCGACTATCAAGGCTGAATGAAGTTGTGCTTTTAAAGCCGGGAGGGGTAACTTTATTGTAAAAAGGAGGCAAAATGAATAGCCTGAACCTTGAAGAAGGGAAAATAGTGCATGAGGGTCAGTGGGTTACAGCAAACAACCTGGCAGAAAGAATACAGAAGCAGATTAATGCCAACAACTTGAAGTTTGCAGGCCTTGCGGCATCCCTTGAAACGTTAAATACTGCTCTTGAAAATTCTCAACAGGTGGAAGTAAAGCTTGTACTTCCAAAAGATGTATATGAGAAACTAAAAGCTAAGGGCGGCGATGATGAAAGAGAGTGCATAAAAAAGGCGGTTATGGCTTATGCGGGTCATAATGGAAACCACCTCAAAAAAAACGAAGGAGCTGAACTGCACAGCCTTAACGGCAGGGGTCCTGTTGAGGCAAATGGCCTGGCAAACGACAAAGAGGTTCAATGCCCTGAACAGTGCGCAACAGGACAACAGAAAAAAAGCGGTGAAGGCAAGACGCGTTTCAAGGATCACTTTCTGGGATAGCAAGCTAAGTTTGACTTTTATTTAGTCCAGAACCTTTCTAATGGTTTCAGCAATTTCCCGCCTGGAGAAGGGTTTCATTACAAATTCCCTGATGCCTATGGCGTTAGCCTTTTCAGGAGTGATTAAATAGCTGTATCCTGTACATAAAATGATCGGAATATCCGGTTTGGTTTTAAGAAGTTTGCTGGAGAGTTCCGCGCCTGTCATATGCGGCATGGTCATATCGGTAATAACAAGATCAAAGGCATCCGGGTTCTCTGTGAAGATATCAAGAGCATCACTACTGTCTAATGTAGCGGTTACGTTATATCCAAGACGTTCGAGTATCCGCTTGTTCGCATCAACAACCACTTCCTCGTCATCAACAAAAAGGATGCGTTCATTGCCTTTCGGGACGGTTTCGATATCTTCGCCGGTCTGAGATATTACGGTACCATCAATGATCGGCAGCAAGACTTCAAACCTTGCGCCCCTTCCTTTTTCACTGCTTACGGTTATCGCTCCTTCATGATTGACGATAATGCCGTGAACGACAGAGAGCCCTAAACCTGTTCCTTCCCCTGGCCTTTTGGTTGTAAAAAACGGATCAAAAATCCTATCCTTAATTTCAGACCCTATTCCACAGCCGGCATCACTTATAACAATACTGACATAATTTCCAAGGGGAAGATCAGACCCCGGGGGAGAAGAGTCAATTTTTTTATTTGCCAGCTCAACTTTAAGCTCTCCTCCTGTGGAGCTCATGGCCTGTGCGGCATTTTGACAAAGGTTGATTGTCAACTGCTGTACCTGGGTGGCATCCGCAAGAACCGTTCCTGTTTGATCGGAAATATCCTGTTGAATCATAATTGTTGCCGGCAGCACAGCTCTCAACATTTTTAGGGTTTCTTTGACAATAGAGCTGATTTTCAAAGGAACTCTTTCGACTTCTGCTTCACGGCTGAACGTCAATATCTGTTCCACAAGATATTTTGCCCGATGGCTCCCTTTTATAATCTGATCCAGGGAATATTTAATGTCGCAGTCCTCGCTTCCTGTATCATCAAGGGCAAGTTCGGTATTTAAGAGAATAGACCCGAGGATATTATTAAAATCATGAGCAATCCCGCCTGCAAGCGTTCCAATGGCTTCCATTTTTTGAGAATGGCGCAGTTGCTTTTCAAGCCGTTTTTTATCCTCTTCGGCGCGGAAACGTTTTGTTATATCTGTAATAATAGAGATAAAACCGATCACATTGCCTTTATTATCCAGCCTGTAGTTCCAGTCTGTCTGGATATGAATAATACGCCCTTCTTTTGTAAAGAGTCTGTTTAAATACGGATGCGGTTCGGGTGAATTTTTTACAAGGTTTATCAAAAAACTTTTCATTTCATGACGTTCCGAGTCAGATGCCATCTGGTCAAATATTGACTTTCCGGCAAGTTCTCCATCGTTATAGCCCAACATGTTGGCGTGCGCCGAATTAGTAAACGTTATGGTGCCGTTGGTGTCAATTTCCTGAATGCCGTGGGGAATCGTCTGAACCAGTCTCCGATATCGTTTTTCACTGTCACGAAGCGCCTGTTCTACTCTTTTGGAACAGGTAATGTCTATTGACGTGATAATAGCACCTGCAGGAAAAGGAGAAATCCGGATGTGGAGATACTTTCCTTTATAGATCAGTGCCGGAAACTCTTTTGATTTACCGGATCTGATGCATTCCGTGAGCTCTTCAAGCATGTTGATGTCATGTTTTCCAGCATAATCGTGGTACATTACATCACCGATTTTTGGAAGCCGGGCACCCGAACCTACCTTTGCAAGATTATACCCTGTCACACGCGCTTCAAGGTCAACAATAACGGTTTCAACCGGATTGTTCTCAAAAAGCACGCGATATTTTTCTTCATTTTTCCGCAGGGCGTTTTCGGCTTCTTTTCGTTCCAGTATTTCTTTTTTTAGCAGCCGATTTGCTTCTAAAAGCTCAGCAGTGCGCTCTTGAACCAAGTCACGAAGCTGCTTTTCACTTTCATAAATCGCCTGTTCCACTTTTTTGCGTCGAAGGATTTTGCTTTCAAGGGATGAGTCGGTGTCTATTGCGGACGATGTTTGTTTCATGGCGTATTACCTGAAAAAAGTGAAGTGTTAGATAGTTATGGAAGAACAGCTCTCATGTGGAATATTCAGATAGCACACCCGGAATATAATATCAATTTTAAAGAATTCTGGGGACAGAGAATTCCCAGAATTCCAAATATCGCTTGACACAGGCATGGTGTAATATGTATTTTATTTTTAATATTATCAGTTGTTTTTGGCCGAAATTTTTTTTTCAGGTCACTTGTCCGGAATACGTAATCAAGAAAAATAATTAAGGGAGGGTTTGATGGTTAGAAGATGGATGAGTTTATCTGCCGGAACCTTTCTAATAATTGCTTCAGCCTTGTTTCTAATAACCACCAACTGTACAGACGTTTCGGCAAAAGAAACCATAAAATTCGGATGCGCTATATGTTTTACCGGCAAAGACAGTCTTACCGGAAAGCTGTATGTCGACTCATACAACCTTGCAAAGGAAAAAATTAATAAAAAAGGCGGAATCAAGGTTGGTGAGAAACGATATCCCATCGAGATTATATATTATGATGATAAAAGCGATGATACTGAAAGCGCCAAACTGGTAAATAAACTGATTACAGAAGACGGGATCGACTTTCTCCTTGGTCCTTATTCAAGTGAGATCACATTGTCTGCAGGCGCTGTGGCAGAGAAACATAGAGTTCCTATGGTCCAGGGCGGCGGTGCAGTACGAAATATTTTTAAAAGAAAAAACAAGTACGTTTTTGGTACACTGCCGGCAGCTGATCAGTATTTCACGACAACTCTGGAAATGATGACAACTTTTCATCCAAAGCCAAAAAGGATCGCTGTCGTTTTTGAAGAAGACCTGTTTCATACCCAGGTTGCGGAAGGTGTCAAAAAAACTGTCGAAAAAATAGGTCTTAAAATTGTATTGTATGAGAAAATCTCAGAAACGGCAGCTGAATTTAGTACAATTTTTACGAAGATCAAATCGCTTTCTCCGGATGCCCTGCTGATATCCTGCCATACAACCTGTGCCATAAATCTTATACAGCAGGCAAAGGAACAGAACGTTCGCCTGAAGATGCTGTCAATGACGGAGGCTGCTTCGGAAGCAAACTTAAAAGAATCTCTTGGAAAATATCGCGAATATATTTTCGGCGTGGCGAGTTGGTCTCCCCGGACGAACTTCAACGGCGTAATTTTTAAAGACACAAAGGGTTTTATCGATCTGTTCAAGGAAAAATACGGTTATGATCCTGACTATCATAATGCATCAGCAGTGGCCGTATTAAGTGTTTTCAAGAATGCCATTGAAGCAGCGGGAACGCTTGACCGCAAAAAAGTCAGAAATGCTATTGCTGAAACAGACCTTGAAACCATCTATGGCGTTATAAAGTTTAACCCCGATGGCCGGATAAAAGGCAGCAGCCTGGTTCTTCAGGTGCAGGGCGGAGAAATTTACCAGGTATATCCAAAAGGTTTAAAAGTGCCTGTATATCCTATGCCTGACTGGAAGGATAGATAAGGGTATGAAAAACTTGAGGGATTTCTAAAGTTTTATGAGCCAAATCTTTTAAAAGAATCCGTATGATGCAGCGTTCAATCGCGTATTTTATATCTCCACATGGGTTCGGCCATGCCGCGCGCGCATCTGCGGTCATGGGTGCCGTTCATGAACTGGACCCTCAAGTCAGGTTTGAAATTTTTACGACCATCTCGCCCCGTTTTTTTCAGGAGTCGCTTTCAGGACCGTTCAGCTGTCATTCGTTTTTTACCGATATCGGCCTTGTTCAAAAATCGGCGTTTGAAGAAGATCTGAGCGAAACTGTCAGAAAGCTGGATAATTTTCTTCCGTTTAACCCTTTGCTAATAGAAAATTTGTCGGAAAAGCTCAAAAACCAGAAGTGTTTGCTTGTAATATGTGATATCGCTGCAATCGGTATCGCGGCTGCAAAAAGAGCTGAAATACCTTCCATGCTGGTTGAAAATTTCACATGGGACTGGATTTACGAGGGATATAAAGAGAGCAACCCGCGAATCAATAGACACATCAGCTACCTTAGACGTATATTCAACAAAGCAGATGTTCACATACAGGCAGAACCTGTTTGCAGACGAGGCGCTCCTGATATTACAGTGTCGCCTGTCAGCAGGAAAGGAATGCGGCCGCGGGCTGAGACAAGAGAAAGATTGGGCATACCGGTGGATAGCAAAATAATTTTAATCTCAACCGGCGGTGTGCCGGAAGAATATCATTTTGCTGAAAAACTGAAACAGAAAAAAGACACATTTTTTATTGTAGCAGGTTTTGGTAAATCTTTTGAGAAAAGCGAGAACCTGATATGTCTTCCGCAACACTCAGGCTTTTACCATCCCGACATTGTTAGTGCTTCGGATGCTGTTGTAGGCAAAGCAGGATACAGCACTCTTGCGGAAGTTTTTCATGCCGGGATTCCATTCGGATATATTTCAAGGCCTGATTTTCGTGAAGCGGAAATTCTTGCCCGCTTTATTGATAACAGGATGACCGGGTTTGAAATAGGAGAAGAAGAATTCAGAACCGGTGACTGGATTGTGCATATTCATGACCTGTTCAAAAAAACCGGCTGTTGTAAACGCATTGAAAATGGTGCAAACCAGGTTGCGGCACTAATTAAAGAACAGTTTATTCCGTCCTGATCGCTAACGCAGCCTGTTGAGATGTTATTCGGATTTGCTTCCCAAAAATCGGCCCCATATTTTTTCGACATTTTGTCGCAGATCATGAAATTTTTTTTCCGGAACCCTTGCGGGCTTTTCCTGCAGATTCAGCCGGTGAACTTCTTTTCGAAAGGCAAGATAAGCATTCTTTAATAAAAGAGCCGTGTCTTCATCAATCACTCCGGTTGCTGCCAGTGTTTCAAGCTGACGCACATTGTCCGACCATGTAACCAGTTGTTCATGGTCATGCGCTTTCATGAGTACAAGGAACTGGACCAGAAATTCTATATCAACAATTCCTCCCCTGTCTTGCTTGACATTGAATTCTCCAGGCTTTGGTTTTTTATGTTCTTGTCGCATCTTCTCGCGCATGCTGCATATTTCATCAAGAAGTGCCGGCGTTTCTCTTTTCCTGGTAAGGACTTTTTTTCTGATTTCATCAAAGCGTTTTGCCATTGCGCTGTCGCCATAGATCAGCCTTGCCCTGACTAGAGCCTGGTGTTCCCAGGTCCAGGCTTTTTCATTCTGATACTCCTCAAAAGTGTCTATATGGCTGACAAGAACACCGGAAGTGCCGCTGGGCCGAAGCCTCATGTCTATATCATATAAACTGCCGGCCCGCGTGCGGGCGGTCAGAATGTGTATGATCCTCTGGGCAAGCCGGGCATAAAACTGACTGTTTTCCGTTTTAAGCTTACCTGATGTTTTTCCTGTTGAAGCAGCATGAAGAAAAACAAGATCCAGGTCGGAACCGTATCCAAGCTCAAGCCCCCCAAGCTTTCCATATGCTATCACAGCAAACCCTTTTACAGCGTCGCCTTTTTCAACCAGAAACCCCGGCATTCCATATTTTTCCAAAAGGTGTTGCCACGCAAGCTCAAAGACTTTTTGAACCACAAGTTCGGCAATGTCTGAAAGATGGTCGCTGACCCGCATCAACGGATACGAGTCTGTAATGTCGGCAGCAGCCACACGAAGAATATTGACCTGTTTGAAGATACAAAGTTCTTCTATCTGATATTCCAGATCATCATGGGATATTCTTTCTATTCGTCGGTTTAAATCATGAGACAGCTCTTTTCTGGAGGGAGGACTGTAAAGCGTCCGGGCATCAAGAAGCTCATCCAGCAGTACAGGATGATGTGTAAGAAAAGAGATAATCCACGGACTGATATTGGAGAGACTGACCAGATGCCGTAATACACCTATGTTTTCCAAAAGCAGGGAAATATAACATGTGCGCCTTTCAACTGCTTTAAGAAGGTCTATGATACGACTAAATGCAATTTCCGGGTCCTCGGATAGCCCGGCCTCTTTAATGACAAGAGGAAGCAGCTTGTCCAGGAGTCTTCGCCCCTCTCTACTCAAAGCCCGGGTTTCAGGATCATTTCGCATAGTGTCAAGCAGGCGCAGGATTTTTTCCGGATCTTTGAACCCTGATACAGACAGGGCTTTTTTGCTTTCGTGTTTGTCGACAATCTCCTGCCAGACGCCCTTGAGTTTTTTTTCTGCGCTCTCCGTCTGTTCGGTATCTTGGGCCGCAAGTATGTCATTGAAGTGATAATGCACTCGCTGCATGTGTCCTTCAAGCTGTTTAAAAAAAGCGTCTCGCGAGTTAAACCCCATGGATGCCGCAAGCCTGTCCTGGGCTGCAGTATCATCAGGCAGCGCATGTGTCTGCTGGTCGGCAAATTCCTGCAAACGGTGTTCAGTGGTTCTCAAGAATATATATGCATCTGTCAGTTCGTTACAGACATCCCGGGTAATATGGTTTTCCTTAACAAGAATATTCAGGATTTTTAAAATCGAAGACTCTTGAAGTGCGGGTTCAACCCCTCCTCTTATCAGCTGGAACACCTGGCCGAAAAATTCGATTTCGCGAATACCCCCCGGACCGAGTTTAACGTTGTTTTTCATCCCTTTTCGTTTGACTTCCTGGGCAATACTGTTTTTCATATCCCTTAAGGCTTCAAAGGAACCGTAATCAAGATATCTTCTGTACACAAAAGGCTTAAGCTGCTGTATAAGTTGTTTTCCGGCTTCAATGTCTCCGGCAACAGCCCTTGCCTTAATCAGGGCATATCTCTCCCACTCTCTGCCCTGGCTCGTATAGTAATATTCCATGGCATTGAAATTTAACACCAGAGGTCCATTTTCTCCAAAAGGACGCAGCCGCAAATCAACACGAAAAAGAACACCATCTGCAGATGTGTCTGAAAATATTTTTAAAAAACTATGGCTTAGTCTGATGAAAAACTCTTCATTCGAAATTACGGGAGATTTGCCTTTTGTAACTCCAGGCTCTGGAAATGCGAAAACCAGATCTACATCTGATGAGAAGTTCAGCTCCCGCGCACCGAGCTTTCCGAGTCCAATGACAACTATATTCTGCTGCTTTCCCTCTGTCGAAACCGGCACACCAAATTTTTCAGTAAGCTTTTGATAAAGAAAGGAGAAGACATTGTCGATCACCGCATCGGCAAGACAGGAAAGGTCATTCATTGTTTCCGACAGATCTGCCCTGCCGGAAAGGTCTCGAAATGCAATCCTTACCATTTCACGCTCATCAGGGATTAACGGCACCTCTTTTTTCAAACGATCATGATAAATGTTTTGTGTGTATTGTGTTCCCAGGTCATTGCTTTTTAAAAGATCATCCAGCATTTCAGGGTTCTTGTTGCAGAATTTGATAATAAAATCACTGAATTCAAGAATTTTTTTAAAATCTGCCGGAAGGGTGTTCATAATTGCTGATTGAGAAATGCTGTTGTGTATGGCGTCATTCATAAAAGCCGTTATTATCTTAAATCGAGCATGGGACAAAGCTCCTTTTAAGAGGTTAGTCTGTTGGCCTGATAGCCAGCAAAGCGGATAGTAGAATGTAATGCCGAAGCATTGGCTTTGTCAATACATCTCTATTAAATTTTAATAACATTTATCCTTGAATAGTTAAAAAAAATCGGATAATTAATGAAATGAGAAATAACTGCTACCAGATGGATGTTAAACAGTGCTCCAAAAAAGGGGGATTGCATGATGAAGGACCGTAAAACTATTGCTTTAATTCTGCTTTTCTCGGCAGTAATATGCTGCTTTCCTGCTGCTGTATATTCTGAAATAGTGACCGGAACGGTCTATGACGGCTCAGACAACACAGCGCTGGAAGGTGTTACCGTAAGTGCCGAAGATGCCGGTCAGACAGTGATAGCGTCAACCACCACGAATGCTTCAGGAATATTTACCTTGGACAGCGACGATATTACTGCCGGCGACCTTACCATCAGCTTTACACTTAGCGGTTATGTTACGGCAAGAGGCTTGTTTACCATTACCAGTGGCACAAACACCGTTGATCAGATTCTTCTTGCCCCGGACAGCAGTGAATCAGGCACAATCACCGGAACCCTTATTGACGCAACCACAACCAATACTCCGGTAGTAGGTGCGACGATTACCCTTTATACCGGGATAAACCATACGGAGGATGCTAATGTAACCACCCATACAACCACAACAGCAGCTGATGGTGCTTTTACGCTGACGGATGTGGAGGCAGGGAGTTATACGCTATTGGCTGTCCAAAACGGTTTTTCTGATGCATATATTAATGTTGTTTCTATAGGGGGGCAGACAACGACATATGAGCATTCAATATCACCGACTGCCGCTGAAGGAGAAATACGAATTGTTTTGACATGGGGAGAAAACCCGAGGGACCTTGACAGCCATCTTTATACGCCCGAAATAGACGGCACATCACATCATTTATATTATGCAAATAGAGGCAGCTATTCTGTTGATGCATCCCCTAATATCTCCCTGGACAGGGATGACGTGACCAGCTACGGCCCTGAAACGGTTACAATTGCGGTGAGCTTTGAAGGAGAATATGAATACAAGATTTACCATTACTCGGGAACCGGTACGCTGGCCACTTCAGGTGCAACAGTAAAAGTATATGACAGCACAGGCCTTCTTTTTACCCTAAACGTGCCCTCATCCCTCTCAGATCCTCTTTGGTGGGATGTTTTCAGGTATGACGGTGGAGCCGGATACTTTTCAACTCCCACAGGACAACCAATTTATGGGGAGGGCGGTAGCTCGGGTATGCCTGTCAAGTATATCGACGATAAGGATGACTTTAGCTGCTTTATTACAACCATGTCCGGGAGATCATTTTAATTTCTTAATAAATGATGGGTTATGAATCACCGGGGTGGCCCAGACAACTTGTTGTCTGGGTGCAAGGCACAAGAAGAAAATTCGATAAAATTGTTATCTGGTATTTGCAACAGCAAGTCAAAAAGCTTCTTGTCCTACGGACACCGGCAACGAGTTGCCGGTGCTACCCACTTTATTACAACCATGTCCGGAAGTTTCTAATACAGATGCCACCTGATGCCAAGGGTTACTAGATGACCGCCCACATTAATGTCGTTATACGGATATGATGCTCCAAGTTCTTCGTTCATATCATCGATCAGCTTTTTATCGATTTTTTCAACCGTTGCCCAGGTGTATTTATACTGCAGCTCAATGCTTACCGGCCAGTTATAAAGGTTATGCTTGGTCGGATTTTTAAAAAAGTAATACTCGACGCCTATCATGCCGTGTGCACCGTATCCAAATTTTGAAACATTCGATTTTGTTGAGTAGGTTGAATCCCCTGTTCTCTGGTACAGCAAATCTCCTCTGCTGTTATAGAAGTCTGGACCAATGCCTCCATAGACACTAAAGCTGTCCATAACAGGAAAGTAAAGCTTAGCGCTCGGGGAAAAATAGATATTGGCAAGATCAATCTTGGCACGGTCGTCCTTAGTTTCACCAGCGGCTGCAGGCATCGCGCTAATGTTTCGAGATTCGCCGTCCATGGTGGTGTATCCCAGCGCCAGCTCAACCCCTATTTTTTTAAAAAGCTTGTATTCATAACTGACCTCCCTTGGCCAGAATTTTGACCAACTTAAGTTCGGTTCCCAGAAGTCGGTATAGTCGCTGTCAACATTATAGTTTGTGCCTAACTTTAGCGCTATACTCATTTTTTTATCTTTGTATCCGGTATATTCATCACTAAGGGCAGTACCGTAAAGGATAAAAATTACTGCTGCAGTCGACATAAAAATTTTTCTAAACAGCATGATGTGCTCCTCCTGCGCCGGGCAAATTGTCAGTCAGGTATTGTCTTTTCGCCAAAAACGTTTCTATTACAGCTTTTACAAGGTTTTTTATCGTTGCATGATAGCTATCATACACGACGGACAAATGCAAACAACTCTTTTAATTATGTCTTTTTTTGGTCGGTTTTTTAAGAATCGGTTTTAAAAAGCCGGTCGGCTTTGGATGGATGCAAAGGTTTTCTTCTGTGAGATTGCTGTCACCTATGATTTCAAGCGCGTTAAGATTAAATTCCTTTTTCAAAATCGGGATATTGCTTTTATTTAACCCCTGCATTCTGGAAATATTACGGGGGTGAACCTTTATGACGGCATGTTCATGGATGTCTTTTCTGTTTTTTAATTCCGCTTTTGCCATATCAAGAAAAAGGGAAGACAGCACAAGGTGGCCGAAAGCCGGATGATAGGGGCCGGCAAGAACTTCCGCGCCATTGTCAAGATCTTTTGATGCCTGGAGCCCCATGCGAATAACACGAATGTTCTTTTTTCTGAATATACAATAGATTTCTTTTACAAGATTTATGCTTTCTTCTAAGGGTAATGGCGTATAGGCGCCGCTTTTGTACCATTCGGCAAGTGGGCTTCCCGAGAGAACGATGGTGGGATAGATTCGTATATAGTCCGGGCAGAGCCGGGCCAGTTTTTCTGCTGTATCAATTGAATGACTGCCATCGTCGCCCGGAAGCCCCACCATCATCTGCAGTCCGGTTTTCAGACCGCAGTTTTTTAAAAGAAAAAAAGCCTTGTCAGTGTCAGCAGAAGTGTGGCCACGTTTTGACTTTGACAGGATCCTGTCATCCATTGACTGAACACCCAGTTCAACGGTTGTTACAGGAAAAGCATTAATAAAGTCCAGCCGCGCCGTATCGATTGTATCCGGACGTGTTGAAAACCTGATGCCGTCGACCTGACCTGATTTTACAAACAAATTTGCCTCTTTCAGCATGGAATCGATCCTGTCTCTTTTTAAGCCTAAAAAATTGCCGCCGAAAAAAGCAATTTCCGTGGTTTTTCTTTTTTCTTTTTTATACTCAAGATATTTTTGTACATGTTTGAGAAGATCATTTGGCGACATTGGAAAGGGTTGCCTGACACCGGTTATTGCCGACTGGTTACAGAAAATGCATTTGTGGGGACATCCCTGGTGAGGAATAAAAACAGGGATGATGAAATGACCCTCGTTGTTACTCATGAGACTTCTGTTTTTCTTTCAGTATGGTAAATGCTTTTCCGGCAGCATCCTGTTCAGCAGATTTTTTATTTTTCCCTCTCCCTGTGGTAGATATATCCCTGATTTTGAGCATAACTTCAAAGGTTTTATCATGGTCAGGGCCTGTTTCACTGACAACTCTGTAAACAGGAGTGATTTTGTGTGTCAGCTGCACCAGTTCCTGAAGTCTACTTTTATAATCCAGGTCTGCTGTGTCCAGTACAGCGGCATTAAAGAGTGAAGAAAAATGGCGGTTGATAATGTTAAACGAGACATCAAAGCTGCTGTCCAGATAGACAGCAGCAATAACCGCTTCATAGGCGTCGGCAAGTATCGATTTTTTTCCCTTGCCCTTAGACTGCATTTCACCTTTCCCGAGATTTATAAATGTGCCAAGTTCTAAGCTGCGTGCAATTGTTGCAAGACTTGACTCGTTGACCAGGCGAGCGCGTATTCTTGAAAGATTTCCTTCCTTCATTTCCGGATAGCGCTTCATAAGAATGTGACCGGCGATAAGGTTAATTACCGCATCACCCAGAAACTCAAGGCGCTCATTATCTTCGATTCCTTTGTCAGGGTGTTCATTTGCAAAGGAACTGTGGCAAAGGGCCTGCTTAAGGAGCTTGCTGTTTTTAAATGTATAGCCGATCAGTTTTTCAAGTTTGGAAAGGCTCATTTTTTGCTATTGCTTTTAATATTGCATCATACAACGAATAAGGAACAAAAAAATCCCCGTTGCCTGTACCCATTTTTATGTCAGGGTAAAGTGAACCGTGGAAGTCACTGCCTCCGGTTATCAGCAG
>JAFDJC010000172.1 GCA_019307665.1 Deltaproteobacteria bacterium
TATATCAATTAAGCCTCGTTCTGATTCTTCGGCAATTCTGGCATCGTGATATTTTAAATCACCGCTCACATATACCTGGGCTCCGGAAAAAAGAAATTCATTCATAAGCGATGAGCCACTGCCGGAGCATACCGCTACTTTTTTTACTGTTAAGTCAGATCTGCCTGCAATTTTAACAGTCGCAAGTTTCATTTTTTCCCTGATGCCTTCAGCAAATACATCAAGACTCACTTCCTCATCCAGGATACCTACACGGCCCAGACCCTGCCTGCCCATTTCGGAGACAACAGGATATACATCATATGCCATTGTCTCATAAGGATGATTTTCCTTCAACAGCTTTACAGTTGCGGAAATATTTTTTTTCAATACAAGTGCTTCTATCTTTGTTTCTTTTTCTTGATTAACTTCATTAATGCGGCCTGAAAAGGGCTTTGCCCCGACTTCGGGCATAAATGTCCCAATACCCTCTGAACTGAATGAACAGCAGGAATAATTGCCGAACCTTCCCGCGTCAGCCTTGAACAGTACATCGAGTATCTTCTGCGAATATTCCACCGGCACAAAAACCGCAAGTTTGTACACATCATTCGAATAAGGCATCCCCAAAACCGCGGTATCTTTCAGGCCTATTCTTCCAGCGAGAATATCGTTAATTCCTCCTTCCACACTATCAAGATTCGTGTGAGCGGAAAACAGCGACATATTGTTCATGGCCGCCTGCTGAATAATTGATCCTACGCCTCTTGAAAAATCAACGGTTCTTAACGGCTTGAATATCAGGGGGTGATGGGTTATCAGAATATCGATATGGTCTTGGCATGCCTCATTGACAACTTGCATTGTAGGATCGAGTGCAACCCTGACCTTCTCCACTGTCTGGTCCGGATATCCACACTGAAGTCCTACGTTGTCTTTTTCTTCAGCCAAAGCAGACGGTGCAATTTGATTCATTATGTCTACAATATCAATAGCTTTAGCATCCATACATAAACTGCCTTTTCCTTATACCAACCATTAAACGAAAAAAATATAAAAAAAGCGTGGTATCAACTACCACGCCTTAATAATCCATGCTGTTTCAGGTATCGAAATTTCATAATCTATTATTCCAGCCTGTATTAAGCATATATAGTATCCATCCTTCCATAATGGCTTTGTAAAAAGTATGGGCCCACCTGGATTCGAACCAGGGACCGACCGGTTATGAGCCGGTGGCTCTGCCAGACTGAGCTATGGGCCCTTAAAAAAAATACAACTTTACTAATTAACTTTATATTCCTTTTTTGTCAATATGAACAGCCTATGTTTCAATAAAATTTTTCAGTTTCTTGCTGCGTGTGGGATGCCTCAACTTACGTAACGCCTTGGCTTCAATTTGCCTGATACGTTCCCTTGTCACCGAAAAATCAGTTCCTACCTCTTCAAGTGTATGGTCTGCCTTTTCCCCAATTCCAAAGCGCATTCTCAACACTTTTTCTTCACGGGGTGTCAATGTTGCCAAAATCTTCCGGGTCTGCTCGGCCAGGTTCATACTTATAGCCGCATCAGCAGGCAGCATAAATTTTTTGTCTTCAATAAAATCTCCAAGGTGACTGTCTTCTTCTTCCCCGATCGGTGTTTCCAATGATATCGGTTCTCTTGCGATCTTTAAAACCCTGCGGACTTTGTCCAATGGTATTTCCATTTTTGCAGCAATTTCCTCGGGTGACGGTTCACGCCCCAACTCCTGAACCAGATACCTGGATGTTCGGATAAGCTTATTTATGGTCTCTATCATATGAACCGGTATTCGAATTGTTCTTGCCTGATCTGCTATCGCTCTAGTGATGGCCTGCCTTATCCACCATGTTGCGTATGTACTGAACTTGTACCCTCTTCTGTATTCAAATTTATCCACCGCCTTCATAAGGCCGATGTTGCCTTCCTGAATCAGATCAAGAAACTGTAGTCCTCGATTTGAATATTTTTTTGCAATACTGACAACCAGTCTCAAATTCGCCCTGACCAACTCTTTCTTTGCTGATTTTGCTCTGGAACGGCCGTCATTAACAAATGTCATAATCCGTTTCAATATTCTGCTGTTTGCTTTAACCGCCAGGGTCCTTCTTTCAATCTGACCCCGTATTGCCTTGCATCGCATAAATATATCCGCAAGCTTATTCTTTTTGAGGTCGCTTTTTTTGCCTGCCCATTTAATAAAATTGGTTTTGGTGGTTAGGTTGCCCCTGAACTCGGTCACAGGTGTATTTATCAGTTCAGCCTGCCTGACAATTTCATTATTCATATCATCAAACCATTTGATTTCCCCTCTCAGCCTGTCCTCTATCCTGTCGATAGTACGACTCTCAAAACGCCAGTCTTTCAATAACTCAAAAATCTTTGCGCTTCTGCGTGCAATTGACCTTCTTATCCTGCGCTGTTCGTCAGAGTCAGAGTCCAGTTCAAAAAGCTTTTCCCTAAGACTCCAATTTTCTCTATCAACCTCTTTAATGGAACGAATCATATCCAAGAATGTCTCTATTTTCTGGACCTCGTCAACATAGACATCTCCCTCATCAATATCCCTCAAAATATTTTTTGGCCGTACATTGCCGATTTCGATGTTGTCTCCGAGGGCGAGAATACTCTCAATTCCAAGAGCTGTTTCAAGCATTGATTTTAAAACTTCCTGTTCTCCTGCCTCGATTTTTTTAGCAATCTCTATTTCACCCTCACGACTTAAAAGGGTAACCATTCCCATTTCACGAAGATACATCTTAACAGGATCTGTAACAGTTCCAAAGTCAGCCTCTGAAAAAGTAACCGCGGGTTTGACTTTGGCCGAATCTTTTTTGGCCTTTGCCGGAGACTTTTTCTTCTTTTTCTCCACCACGTTAACATCCAGCTCGTCAAGCATCATCAATATATTATCTGTCTGCTCTGAAGATTTAAGTTCTTCAGGAATGACTTCATAGATCTCCTCATAAGTGAGCTCGCCCTGCTTTTTACCTTTCTCAAGCAGAATCTTAATTGTCTTATTAATTAATTTTTTCGGGGCTTTTACTTCTATTGCTTTTTTGTCAGACACGTTATTTTTCTTTACTGCCTTTTTCGGCGCGGCCTTTTTAACAACCGTCTTTTTCGGCGCGGCCTTTTTAACAACCATTTTTTTAGGCGCTGCCTTTTTAACAACCATTTTTTTAGGCGCTGCCTTTTTAACAACCGTCTTTTTCGGCGCTGCCTTTTTCGGCGCGGCTTTTTTAGGCACGGTTTTTTTAGCAACCGTCTTTTTCGGCGCTGTCTTTTTAACAACCGTCCTTTTCGGCGCGGCTTTTTTTGATATCTTCTGTTTTTCGGCTGACTTTTTTGGCATTAAGAATAGCCTCCTTTTAATGCAGTATATTTTTCTTTTACCAGTCGCTGCTTTTCCTCCAGCAGTTTGATAAGCGTTTCCTGGTCATTTTTTTCTTCTGCGACCTGAATCTCTATGTCCAACAAACGGTCATCACGAATAGAACTGCTGGACATGAACTGGTTCAAAAGGCTGCGACATCCTTCATAGTCCCAGCGATATTCTTTGACGGAAAGGGAGACAATCAGACGCTGCTCTTCCCTGTCCTGCGTGATCATCCTCAAATCAAACGGCTTAGATGCGTCTGTATTCGTGTTGTCAATAACCTTTTGGCCTATTGCTTTCAATGTTTCGCTCTTAAAACGATAAAGAACTTTGCGTTTTTTTATTTCACCCATAATATCGGGGTCGGGGAACTGAAGCATCATGACAAGGATGCTTTCTTCCATTCTGCTCCACTTCTGTTTCTCAGGAACATTTACTTTCATCCCACCTGACTTCCTGCCACACTCTTCCCTAACTTTCTCAAGAATCGCAGCTTCATCAACACCTATTGTCTCAGAAAGTTTCTTGATATACAAAGACCGTTTTACCTTATCATCAATCCGGGCAAGGTGGATCTTCATCTCTGAAATTACGTTCATTATCCCGTCTACTGAAAGGCCATAATTTTTAACTGCAAAATCAGTTAAAAAATCCATAAGCCCCATAGCACTACCGGCTTCTTTCTTAAACGCTTCCGGACCGAATTCGGATAAATATGAGTCCGGATCAAATCCCTGTGAAAGCACCAGAATACGTGGTTCAACATCATTATTTAATATATGTACACATCGCGCCGCAGCTTTTATGCCCGCTTCATCTGAGTCATAAACAAGCGTTACTTTACGGGAATGCCCTTTAAGAATGAGGACATGCTCCTGGGTAAGGGCTGTGCCAAGTGTCGCGACAACATTATTGATGCCATGCCTGCAAAGCGCCAGGAGGTCCATGTATCCCTCAACGATATATGCCATCCCTTCCTGCCTGCATCTCTGTTTTGTCATATGAAGGCCATAAAGAGAACGGCTTTTGCTGTAAACAGGTGTTTCCGGACTATTGAGATATTTCGGCATCGAGTCATCCATCACTCGACCTCCAAAACCTGTTACCCTTGCCCCTGCATCACAAATCGGAAATATTACCCTGTTTCTGAAACGGTCATAAAAACCGCCGCGTTGATTCGAAATGATCAAACCGGCTTTTTCAATCAACGATTCCGGAACTCTTTTCCCAGACAAAAAACGTTTAAGACCTTCCCAGCCGGGAGGCGCATATCCCAGACTAAAATTATCGACGATCTGTCTTGTGATGCCTCTTCTTTCGAGATACCCCAGGGCATTTTTCCCTGTGTTGTTATCAATAAGCTGACTGTGAAAGTAATCGCGGGCGAGTTTATTGATAGTAAAAAGCTTTTCTCTTTCGCTATATTCTCTTTTTCCGGAAGCTGATGTTTGCCGGTCAGGAATTTCAATCCCGTATTTAGCCGCAAGTTTTCTAACAGTTTCTGTGAACGAGATCCCATCACTTTCCATTATAAAACTGATCACATCCCCACCTACACCACACCCGAAGCAGTGATATATCTGTTTGTCCGCGTTGACCGAAAACGAAGGCGTTTTTTCTGAATGGAACGGACAGAGGCCCACATAATTTTTTCCAGCCTTTTTTAGTATCACTGATTCAGATACTATATCGACAATATCAGCAGCATTTTTAACATCAGCCACCTTATCTTCGGGAATAATAATTGCCAATTAATGAGGCCTCCGCTTGAAAAAGATAAAAAAAGAAATACAACAGGCGGGGTTTTCCGGAAACACCTTTACTTGAGTGGATACAGACTTAATTAAGCTATGATTAAACATAAAATCAATTATGTTCCTATGTTAAATCTCAAATTACACTAATTTTGCTAAATATTTGATAGTATTTTAGTATTGATCATCTGTCAAGATAAATAAACCTCAAATAAATTTTTTAATTTTTTATGCGGCCATCAATATTGCCTCTTTCAAATTCAATGTACCTTCATACAGCGCTCTTCCGGTAATAACACCTGTAACCCCTGATTTTTCAAGTGGCAAAAGATTTTTTATATCATCAATTGTCGAAACACCCCCGGAGGCGACAATCGGAATCGATACTGACTCTGCAAGACGTTTTGTCTCATCAATGTTCGGACCCGTTTGCATGCCGTCACGATGAATGTCTGTAAAATTGATTGCCGCCACACCTGAATCCTCAAATTGTCTCGCCAGACCGATGGCATCAACATCCGTTGTTTCCGTCCACCCTTCAACCGCAACAAGTCCGTTACGGGCATCGATTCCTACAACAATCCTGTTGGGAAACGTCCCGCAGGCTTCCCGTACAAAATCCGGGTTCCTGACAGCCTCAGTACCGATGATGACCCTGTCAACTCCAAGATCAAGATACATGCCGATGGTTTTGATATCCCTGATCCCTCCCCCCACCTGAACCGGTACATCAATTTTTTCTACAATTTTTTTAATCTGCGATTGATTTTTCGGTGTCTTTTCAACAGCGCCGTCAAGGTCAACCAGGTGTATCATACCAGCCCCGTCCTCTTCCCAGCGCTGGGCCATTGCCGCAGGGTCATCGGAAAAAATCGTTTCCGCATCCATTCGCCCCTGCAAAAGTCTTACACATTTTCCATTTTTAATATCAACAGCCGGTATGATTATCATTTTAAATATATCCCTTGCTAGATCTGACACCAACAATTCGTGCATCAAAAGAAACAGCCTGATCAAGAGTCCTTCCGAGCGCTTTAAAAACAGACTCTATAATATGATGGCCGTTTCCTCCATATTTGACATTGATATGCAGATTCATCCCGGCTCGATTGGATAACGAACGGAAAAATTCTCCGGCAAGCTGGATATTAAAATCCCCTCCCTGATCTGCATGGTCGGGATAGTTATAGACAAGAAAAGGTCGATTGGATAAGTCAACCGTAACCTCGGTCAATGTTTCATCCATCGGGGTAACGGCATGTCCGTACCGGTTGATACCTTTTCTGTCACCAAGGGCTTTGTCAAATGCATCACCCAGCACAATTCCCACATCCTCAACCGTATGGTGAAAATCAACATCCAGATCTCCTTTGGCATCGATTTTCAGGTCAAAAAATCCGTGAACTGAAAAAAGTGTCAGCATATGATCAAAAAAAGGAATGCCGGTGGAAATTTCGCTTTTCCCTGACCCGTCAAGGTTAAGCTTTGCGTATATTTCCGTTTCTTTTGTTTTGCGATCGACTTCTGATATTCTTTTCATTTTTTGTTTACCTCAAACATCATGTTTGTAACTGAAAAACAGGTTGTTGCCGATAAAAACACCTGCCCATAAATTCTTTATGATTCAAACTATATAATATCCTGATATTATAATACTGTTTCGAAATTCGTACAACGGCACAACAGAAAAAGTCAAGGTAAATTAAAGCAGGCCATTCCCCAGAAAAAAGGGTTATAGTGGTTGTCATAATAACGTTCCGTTTCCATGAAAGGGATTTATGCATTGGGTAACACCGGCAACTCGTTGCCGGTGCCCGAAGGGCAAGAAGCTGTTCTCAAAATTT
>JAFDJC010000018.1 GCA_019307665.1 Deltaproteobacteria bacterium
CCGATATCTAGGTAATCCTTCACTGTCTTACGTAAAATAGAGACAGTTTTTGAACCAAATGCTCTTGGGTGAGTTTCAAAAAGTTTGTGGTATTTCAGAAATTCCCTGAAACTAAAAGGAAATATCTCTATTGACCGGGAACGCCCACGTAAACTTGTAGCTATTTCCGTACTCAGTAATTTAGATGATGATCCGGTAAGATAGATTTGAACATTTTCCGTATCCAGCAAACGTCTTATGAACATTTCCCATTGATTTATACGCTGTATCTCATCAAAGAAAAAATAACATCCGGTTTCACGATGTTCAGGATATTTTCCATAAAAAACATCAAGAATCTCCTGAAAATTATTGACCTTAAATTCAAGTAAACGGTCATCCTCGAAGTTAAGATATAGAATCTCCGTTTTTTTTGTGCCGTCGGCAATGAGTTCATCTATTTTCTGATAACAAAACCATGTTTTCCCGGATCGTCTCATGCCGATGACAACATCCGCCTTGCCCTTTATTTCAGAGAATTCTTTATCCCGAGGTACAGGATCCGGCAATTTCCGTTCATGAAAATCATCAATAAGTTGTGAAATGCTTTCCTTCATAATGTATCTCTATCTCTTTTTAAGAGATAAATCAACAATTATTTATCTTGTTTTTAGAGATAATTATGCCGAGGAGTTAACCCCTACGCCTCAAGAAAATGAGAACATAAAAAAATGATGGACTATACTCCATGTGGCACCATGCGGCTATGCGACATACGACAGAAGAGATATCCTTGGCCAGGGATTATTGAAAAGTTACGGCATCGCAGGGGAAATATTCCCTTTTTCATCAAAATCAAGAGGTTGCCATGGGGATATAATTTCAAGGTTATTGTTGCCCGATATTTCAGATTCAAAGTGCTTTGACACTTGGAGGACTTCAAGGCTTGATGTGTTTTTTATTCTGACGATGCGGGCTTGCTGGAGAGATTCAAGTCCCAATGTTTTGGCGCACGCATCAATGGCATCTACGTCTCTGTCAAAGTGAATGGGAATGGCGGCTTTTTCAGGGGAAATAGCGGTTACTGCATTTATATATGTTTTTTTCATGTCAATAGCATCGACAAGTCGCTGTGTCGTAAAGTCAGCCAGTCCGATACCATTGGCATTTCCATCAGAGCCCGGGGCAAGATCTCTTACAAAAATGCGGTCGACTTTTGGAGGAATTTTAAAATCTCCGGTAATATCGCGGTGCCTTCCGGTAACATTTGAATCCATTCCAATGCCGCTGATATTTTTTCCAATCACATCGACTATCAGTAAATCAATAGAATCAAATGGTATCCGTCCCATATTGTCAGATGCTTTTTTAAAAAGCGCTTTTTCTCTTTTGATAATCAGTTCAGGAGAAATCGCTTCAATGTGAGAAAGGTTGCCGCAGACATCTTCTATTAAAGCGATACCGAAAAGGACATTGCATTTGTCAATAATAAGCGTTGCCGCTTCCTCGATGATACCAAATGAATGCTTCACTGCAGCGCGGTGAAAAAGGGCAGCACCTTCAGCCTTTCCAAGCCCCACTGACATCATTTTGCACAACCCGCTCTCAATATCAGCCATAAATTTGGTATGCGGTTTGATTCTGTTGATGACAACAATATGGTCTGCTTTAATCGCCGGTGTCGACAAGAGAACTTTCATCCCGCATGACAATTCTCCGACGCATGTTACGTCCATTTCAGACCGGATCGGCACACTCATGGAAGGTTCCGAAATACCAAGTTTTTCAAGAATGTCTAGTTGGCCTGAAGCAGTTGCTCCGCCATGGCTTCCCATGCTTGGTATAATAAATGGTTTCAAGCCGATTCCTGACAGATACTCAATACAGCTAAGGGTAACCATATCAATTTTACTGATTCCCCTGCTTCCTGCGGTAATGGCTACCGAATCACCCGGCTTTATATGAAGAGGGAGTTGAGATATCGCAGCCCTGACAGTAGCTTTAATATCATTGATTTTAGACTTTTGAAATTTTTGTCTGACAAATGTCATTAAAGGGCGTTGCATGGCAATTAAAGGAGCAGTTTTCGTAAAAAAACGTTAGAGAAAAGATGCTAAACCGCCCTGTTTTAAAGAGAAAGGACAGGGCGGTTTAGCAAAAAGATTTAGTCTTCTTCGATAGTGATGGCGTCTGCTTCACAGACTTCCACACAGGATTCACAACCCATGCATTCTTCTGCATTGACAGGAACAGATTTTTCATCCTTCATTTCAAAAACTTCAACAGGACATACATCAACACATTCTTCACAGCCTTCGCACTTTGCTGCATCAACGATCGGATTAAAAGCCATTTATACTCCTCCTTATGTTTAAGATGTTTAAATAAAACAAAAAAGCATTCAATAATTTATTTTTCACCAATAGTTTATTTTTTAGATGAAAAATTAAAAATGTATGTTATCAAGAAAACTTGCTTATACTAATTAAAAAATTCAGTCAAGGCTTCTTATATTTTTTTTCGTTCAACACCTCTAAAGCATAATGAGACGTAACTTCTCAAAAAGATTGGGAGGGGTAAGGATATCTCATTTATAAATAGGTGACTGTTTGAGCAAAGCGAGTTTCAGATATTTATAAATGAGATATCCTTACCCGAGGTCATTGAGAAGTTACAATGAGACCTATCAATGTGTTTATACAATTCGAGGGATTGTTTTTTTCCGGTTGACCACATGAAAATTGTTCGGAAAAACGTGAAAAAAACCGTGCCGGTGTTTCCCCATATATGGCATACAGTTTAAAAGAAAAACTTTCTTCACAATCGCTGACAACAGAAGGCTCAGGTGGTACGTTGCATGATTGCGGATCTGTTTGTACCGCCAGATTGCAGACATACTCTTTAAATTCCCTTTGCCAGTTTTCTAATACATTTTCCCGGCCTTTAAAGAAAGGAATTTTTGGATAGTCCAATACCTTTTGGGCTCCATGGAAATCGTCAAATAGAATATTCGTCACTTCTTTATTCGCTGTCAGGAAAAGGCAGGACTCAGGCATGTCCTGAAGCATAAGGCAGGTCCATGCATCAAGGCGCTCCTTTAACATGTAAAATGAAGGACCGTCCGTATCATTCATTAAATTTTCATGGTTAGAAGTTGCATTCTCCCCTTTTAACTCCATTAACATATCCTCTGTTCGATTTTGAACAGCCTTTAAACCCCTGTCGATTTCTGCATGTTTGATATCAAGATCCTGGGCATGCATGAGGAAAAGTCCGGCTCTGAAATCAGGAGAAAATTTTTGGTCCTTTATTTTATTAGAGTTTTTGCTGATTTCCGATTTAATATTAAAAGAGGATGAATCATTAAAAAAGGGTATTGAATCCATGTGAGATTTTAAAATGCGTATTTGATCTTTATCGTGATAATCAGCCCAGTTCATGTAATCCTTGAAAACATTTTCTACCATACCGTTATATTTTTTAAGAGGCAGCCTTGTTTCTATTAAGTCTTGTTCTGAGATTTTTTTTATTTTTTCCATGATAATAGACGACGAGGGGATAACAGATGAAGATGGCTGGTATACAGCAATTCTGCCGAACACAGGGAAGATCGCAGAAAGAAGTGTGTCGGGTATAAATGTATATGGAAAATAAATGGGCGTCATTTGTCTCCTTGCAATTTCGTATCGTGTATTGAAATACCAATGGCTTCAAGCTGGTCACGGATTTTATCGGCAATTTCCCATTTTTTTTCTTTTCTTGCCGATTCCCGTTCTTTTAAGAGCTGCTTTATTTCAGGGTCTGATAACATGTCATTAAAAACGAATATCCTGAGCACCGAATCTGTTTCCCTGAATACATCAAGGACCTTTTCGGCTCCGGCCTGGTTTATCTGTTTATTCTTGATCAACAGGTTGATATGCCTAATATTTTTAAAAAGAGAAGCAAGGGCAGCTGATATATTGAGGTCATCATCCATAGCAGCCACAAAGCCATTTTTTATATTGTAAACAAGCTGGTCCGGATCAGGGAAGGGGTCAGGGCAGGATGAACTGTTATCAATGCCTTGCAGCCTTTGAATGCATGAATCTATCCTTTTTAATGAGAGCCTCGCATTTAAGAGTCTTTTGTCGGAAAGGACAAGAGCTTTGCGGTAATGAGTGGAAAGCAGCCAGAATCTTATTTCTCTGTTTGTATAACCGGCTGAAACAAGGTCGTCAATGGTTGTTCCCGTTCCTTTTTCATCAACTTTTTTACCGTCAACAAGAACACGTTCACAGTGTATCCAATATCTGGCAAGCGGTTTCCCGGATGCAGCTTGTGCGATTGCGATTTCGTTTTCATGGTGGGGGAAAATCAGTTCTCTGCTGCTGGTATGAATATCAAAGCTGTCACCGAGATATTTCATTGAAATGGCTGCACATTGAATATGCCAGGATGGGCGGACGTTTCCCCAGTCTGTTTTTGTATAGATTCCTCTTTTAAGTTCAGAGAGCTTTGCCCGTTTAAATAATGTGAAATCCCTGGGGTTATCTTTCTCATATTCATCCAGATCAACGGTTGCACCAATTCTGATTTTGTTTAGGTCGATATTTGATAATTTGCCGTAATCCTGAAAATTTGAAATGTCGAAATAAAGAGACCGCAGTTTTTCGTATGCATAGCCTTTTGAAACAAGTTTCCGTGCCAGGTCGGCCATGTCGTCTACATGATGGCTGGCTTTTGGGAATTCATTTGCATGTTTTATGTTCAGAGTTGTAAGATCGTTTTTAAACATTTCGATATGCCTGTTTGTAAAGTCTTCAAGGGCAATACCTTCCTTTTCAGAACCATCTATGGTCTTATCATCAAGGTCTGTAATATTCATAATATGCTTTACAGCATATCCGCGGAATTCGAGATAACCTGAAAGCAAATCTGAAAAAATAAAGCGGCGGCATTCACCGATATGAATTCTTGCATGGGCAGTTGGTCCGCATGAGTACATACCCACCTTTCCAGGCCTTAATGGTTCAAAAGGTTCTTTTAAGCGTGTCATTGTGTTGAAGAGTCTTATCGGTGCCTTCTCACGAACTGTAAAGAGATCTGTGCTGAGATACCGTTCCCCACTGTCAGGGAAAATAGCAACGATTGTTCCTTCAGTAATGGCTTCCGCTTCCTGTGCAGCCACAACCATGGCAGCACCGCTGCTCATCCCCACAAACAGGCCTTCTTCCTTTGCAAGCCGCCTTGTCATTTCAAAGGCTTCTTCATCATCTATATTTGTCTTTTTGTCCAGGCGGTTTTTATCGAACAATTCAGGTGTATATGCTTCTTTCATATTTTTTAACCCCTGAATCTTATGGCCCAGATAGGGTTCCACACCCACAATCGTTATATCAGGATTGTATTTTTTGAGGCGTCTTGAAAGCCCCATTAATGTACCGGTGGTACCCATAGTGGCAACGAGTGTTGTGACTTGCCCATTGCTTTGCTCCCAGATTTCTTTGCCGGTTCCATGAAAGTGTGCTTCCCAGTTTGCTTCGTTGTTATACTGGTCGGTCATGAAGTAAATTCCAGGGTTTTCTCTGACAAGTCTGTATACTTCCTCAATGGCGCCATCAGTACCAAGATGCCCGGGTGTCAGCATGATATCAGCCCCTCGGGCTTTCAGGATTTTTCTTCTTTCCATACTCACCGATTCAGGCATGGCAAGTAGGAGCTGGTATCCTTTTATTGAGCAGACCAGTGCCAGCCCGATGCCGGTATTACCGCTTGTGGCTTCAAGCACAGTCTTCTTTCTTGTCAGTTCACCTGTTGATTCACCTTTATTGATCATATAAAGGGCGGGTCGGTCTTTAACTGATCCGCCTGGATTTAAATATTCAAGCTTTGCAAGTATCTTGACATCTGGGTTGGGATTTAGGTGTTTAATCTCAACAAGTGGTGTATTCCCTATTGAATCAAGGATTGAATTCGTCATTAATCGGCATCCTGTATTGACGGTTTGTTTTCCAGGTGTTGTGATAATATTTCAAATATTTTGCCCTTCACCTGCATTTCATCCATGGAAGCATCAACTATTTTAAAACGATCCGGCTCGCGATCAGCCAGTTCAAGATATCCGGCCCTCACTTTTTCATGGAATTCTAAAGTTTCCTTCTCAAAGCGTGATTCATTTGAGACTCTCGCCCCGACGTTAAGCTGTTTCCAGGCCCTTTCGAGTCCTGTTGAAGCAGGAAGGTCGAAGAGGATTGTCATGTCGGGCCTCAAATCATCCAGTACGATTTTGTTAAGCCTGTTAATCAGTTCCATGTCAAGCCCCCTTGCAAAACCCTGATATGCGATAGTCGCGTCAAAAAACCGATCGCATATAACCGTTTTCCCGGACAATAACAGCGGCAGCACTTTCGTCTTAACATGCTGGGCACGGTCTGCTGCGTATAAAAGAAGCTCTGATACGGAATCAAGATCCCGGTTTTCGGGATCCAGGAGAATCGTCCTGATTTTTTCTCCAATCAGTGTCCCCCCCGGTTCTCTTGTTACGACACAATCGATCTTATTTTGTTCCATAAAATGAACTATATGCGCAACTTGTGTCGTTTTGCCCGAACCTTCTATTCCTTCCAGCGTTATGAACATGTATTTACCTGTCTTTAATAAATGCTAAGTTCCCATGTTTTAAGTTCTTCAATCATTTCATTGTCGGTCATATCACATTTTATCGGTGTGATCGCAATATGATTGTCATTCAGCGCCGCACCGTCTTCTTCGGGATCAATAAATTCAGGTGTGTCGACAGCTCCCTGCCAGTAGTAGGGTTGATTTCGGGGGTCAACTTTTTTTTCAATATATTCTTTGGGAAATGTTACTCCCTGATGGCTTAACCGGATGCCTGAGATTGCAGCCATTGAAACATTCGGAATATTGATATTTAAAAATGTCCCGAATGGCAGCCTGTTTTTTAATATGATGCCGGTTAGCCGGGTAATGAACGATGCCGCCTCTTCATAATATTCAGGCTCCGGTGAACAGATAGAGACCGCCATTGATGGAATTCCATAGAGAGTCGCTTCTCTGGCAGCAGCCACCGTTCCTGAATAATTGATATTGACGCCTGTGTTGGCACCCGGATTAATGCCGGATATGACCATGTCCGGCCTGTCGTCAAGCAGCTCTAGTAGGCCAAATTTGATACAATCAACAGGTGTGCCGCTCAACGCATAACCGTGAACGCCGTTGATATCGACTTTATTGGCCCGGATAGGCTCATGAAGAGTAATGCCGTGTCCTACGGCACTTCGTTCTTTATCCGGTGCAACAATAAGGATTTTATAAAAATCCTTGAGAGCTCTCTGAAGAGCAAGAAGTCCTATGGCATGTATGCCGTCATCATTTGTAAGAAATATTTTTATATTTTTTTCCTTTGTTTACTTTTTCTTTCCTTGACATTAATACTTATTTTGACTTTTTAAAGAAGGTTAGATTTATACTGAAAAAAATTAAAGTGTTCAAGGAATTATAATTGTATATATGTTGCAGTTTTTCGGTATATTAATTTAACATCTTAAAATATAACAAAATATAAAATTATCGACATGAAAACTTCGGCCTGAAAAAAATAGTATCGGAAATGCTAACTCAGAAATATTAATAATGAAAAGACCGGTTGTGGGAATCCGCATAATATTTATTTTTATTACAGTGCTTTTAATCTCAAAGCAACCGGTTTGTGCAAAATCGCAAACAGAAGGCAAGTGGCACATCGTTGCTGATAAAATCAGTTATGATCAGGATAACGACCAGTTTATAGCTAAAGGAGATGTGATCATAACCTCGATAGATAGAAAGCTTACGGCTGACTTTGCCAGATATGATAAAAAAAACAGGGTTATATATGCAGGAGGTGATGTCATACTAGTTGTCGGTAAGGATATACTCACAGGCGACAGAATGGAAATTGACGTGGATAAAGAGACCGGAGTCATCTTTAATGGAAGTGTTTTTTTAAGATCAACTCATTTTAATCTCAAAGCTGAAAGAATTGATAAAATTGGGGAAAATACATACTCTGCTGAAAACGGAAGTGTCTCCACCTGTGAAGGGGATAATCCTGACTGGAAGATTAAAGGATCATATATTGAAGTGACCCTGGAAGGATACGGTTATGTAAAACATGCTGCTTTGTATGCACGGAGATTGCCTGTTTTCTACTCTCCGTTCATCTATTTTCCTGCCAAAAATAAGCGCCAGTCAGGCTTTCTTGTTCCGGAGTTCGGGTATTCGGACAGAAAAGGAACGGAATTCAATCTTCCTTATTTCTGGGCAATCGGCAGAAGTTCTGATGCCACGTTTTACAGTCACTCCATGTCGGAGCGCGGTCAGAAATTTGGTGCTGAGTATCGATATATTCTGCACAACGAAACCATGGGAACCGCAATGTTCGATTTTCTAAACGATAATAAACTTGATGACGGGACCCTTGATTGGGGATATGAGGAAGGCGAGAATGGTAATCAGATCCTTAGAACAAATTCAGATAGATATTGGTTCAGAATGAAACATAATCATTCCTTTCAAAACAATGTTGAAGTGAAAATCGATATGGATGTTGTAAGTGACCAGGACTATCTTAATGAATTTAAACAAGGTTACTCCGGGTTTGAAAAAACGGAAGAATATTACGCTGAAACGTTTGGTAGGGGTGTTGATGATTATGACGAATCAACCCGTGAGAGCAAGATTAATTTAAGCAAAGGATGGGTAACGTACAGCCTGAATACCGGTGTGCAATGGAATGACAATGTCATAACACGTCGACAAGGGGGCACCAATAAAACACTTCAGAAAATGCCATTTATGGAATTCAATGGCAAAAAGACAAAGTTGGGCAATACATGGTTGTACCATGATCTTGACTCCGGATACAATTATTTTTACCGGATTGACGGCACGAGCGGCCACAGGATTGATATACATCCAAGAATTTATCTGCCTTACAGTTTCAGCAACTATTTTGTATTTGAACCTTCGGTTGGGTTGAGGGAAACAGCCTGGTATGTCAACAAATATGAAAATCCTGATGATAATCACGAGAGCAATCTGCACAGGGAGATCTATGATGTTGAACTCGATCTTTCCAGCGAAGTTTATAATATCTTCAATACTGATTTTTTGGGTATAAACAAGATAAAACATGCGATTCGGCCCCAGGTAGTTTATAACTTTATTCCCGATCTGGGTTCCGATAACTATCCATATTTTGACAATGTTGATAGAATTGAGGAAACCAGTGAAATCACCTATTCTATTTCTAACTATTTTACATCAAGATCAGAAAAAAAAGTAGCAGGACCCCAATATAATGATTCGGTTGATAATTCGACTGGTGATTCTAATGCTGATAGGCCGATGTATGATTACCTGGACTTTTGTCAATTTAAATTGTCGCAAACTTATGATATTAAAGCTGCGTGGGAAAATAATCCGGAACCGTTTTCGCCAATAAAAGGAGACTTGGATTTTGATCCCATAAAATATTTATCAATTTCTGCTGACGCCCAATATTCACGCTATACAACACGGTTTATTTCTTACAGTGCAAGAGTGGCGGTATCTGATTGGCGTGGAGATGTACTCAGCGCAGAGCGTCGCTATAACGAAACAGGACCGACTGAAACCGTTAAGCTGGCATTGCAGGTAGTAATTACGGACAGGGTTTTTGCATATGGCAGCACCGAGCGTAATCTTGTGGATAAGAAAAATGTTGAAACAGAATTAGGCATGGTATATACCGCGCAGTGTTGGTCAACAGGAGTTGTTTATTTTGACAATGCGGTCGAGCAGCGATACAGATTTACCGTCAACCTTTATGGCCTTGGTGAATTAGGGCATTCAATAGAAAATTAGAACGAATAAGGTGGAATATATATGCCACAGGAACTGTTGCAGCCTTTTTGGTATGTGCTGCATACAAAAAGTCGATTTGAGAATGTTGTTAATGACGGCCTTTATAAAAAATCTTTTGAAGTTTTCAATCCCAAGATTAAGGTGAAGAGTAAGCGCCGTGACAGAAGAGTTATGATAAAAGTACCGCTTTTCCCAGGCTATGTTTTTGTAAAAACAGACCTTAACCACAGCGAATATCTTGAAATTTTGAAGACGGCAGGAGTAGTTAGATTTATCGGGAACACAAGTGGCCCTATCCCTGTAATGGACAAAGAGATAGGGTCCCTCAAGATAATGACGGAAACAGAAGAGCAGGTTGTTACAGGCACACGGTTTAAAAAAGGGGATAGCGTTGTCGTCGTTTCAGGTCCCTTTGCAGGTGTTACAGGGTATTTTATGCAGTATCGGGGGCAGGGAAGGGTTGTTGTGGACATTGAAGCACTTGGACAGTTTGCGGCTGTGAATGTTAATGAAGAGGATCTTGAACCCGTACCACCGATTTTATTGTAGATAAGTGCTTGACTTTTTATTGTCTTATATTTATTAATATAAATCTATTAGCGATTAGCGGGATTTCGATAGCGACTAGATTGGCGACCAAATTAGTACTATATTAAGGAGGATGTATGAACAAACTTGAGTTAATATCTGCTTTAAAGAACGAGGCAAATATTTCCAAGACAGATGCGGCACATGTTGTCCAGATATTTTTTGACTCAATGGCTGATGCGATGGCAAAAGGTGAGCGCGTAGAAATTCGTGGTTTGTGCAGCTTTTTTGTAAAGAATTATAAAAGTTATACAGGTCGAAATCCAAAAACAGGTGAGAAAGTTACAATAAAGCCAAAAAAGCTTCCGTTTTTTAAATGCGGGAAAGAGCTTAAAGAGCGGGTCGATTATTAACAAAAGCCTGGATACTATGTTTTGCCTGAAACCAAACCTCTGCCCAAGCTTGAATCGCTTATTGATCAGAGAAATGCGGTTAAGAATCTAACCTCTGTCATCAGACGAGATACTATCCCCCATGCTTTCCTTTTTACCGGAAATGAAGGTGCGGGAAAGAGGACTGCTGCCATAACATTTGTTATGGCGTGCAATTGTGATGAAAATCGTATTGTTTCTTCCTTTTCAGAAGCCAGTATTGATAAAGTAACGGGTTCATGCGGAAAGTGCCGGTCATGCCGAAAGATTCTTTCAGGTAATCATCCTGATGTTATATTTATCAAGCCCTCCGGTACGTTTATAAAGATATCGCAGATTCGTGAGCTTTGTGCTCAGCTGGCAGTCAAGCCTTACGAAAAAGGATATAGGGCAGTTATTATTTCTGACGCCGGCACAATGAATAAAGAGGCCGGAAATGCTTTGCTAAAAATACTGGAGGAACCTCCCGAAAGAACAATTATCATACTAACGGCTTTTCAGATGTCAGACCTTCTTCCTACTATTGTATCAAGGTGCAGGCATGTAAGGTTCAGCCCGGTATCAAAGGAAAAAATCAGTTCTTTTTTAACAAAAAAGCATGGGGTTGATGTTGGCAGGGCAAATGTAATAGCTTCTATGGCAGAAGGCAGCTTTACCAGAGCGCTTGAGATGAACAAGGGCAACTGGCTCCATGTCAGACGCCGGCTTATTCAAGAAATGGAGGAGCTTCAAAGTGGTCGGATACTCCCCTGCCTGATGTTCGCAGAGCGCCTCGCGGGAAAAAAAGAACTCGTTCAATATTCTCTTGAGATTATAAAGAACTGGTTTAGAGATTTGATTGTATATAAGTACTCGCCTGAAAAAGTTTTGAACCAGGACTTGGTGGAACGTGTGGAAGCTGCCTCTGAGAAAGTGGAAGTAAAAACATTGATGTCAAAAATCAGAGCAATTCAAAAGGCCCAAAAAGCAATTGATGCTAATGCCAATTTGCGTTTGACTCTGGAAAATTTTGCCATGGAAATAGTGAGCTTAAGACAATGAAAAGAAAAGTTGGCGTGAGATTCAAAGCCGTAGGTAAAATATATGATTTTGAATGCGGTGCTTTTGTTCTTGAAAAGGGCAGTACGGTAATTGTCGAAACCGAGCATGGGCTGGGTTTTGGTATTGTTGTGACCATTCCGGTTGCTTATGAAAAAGATACTGTCGGCCCGCCTTTAAAAAAGGTTTGCAGGACAGCCAGTGAAGAAGATTTCCGCCAGAGGGATAAGGATATTGCCCTGGAAGAGGAAAGCTATTATTTTTGTAATGAAAAAATCCGGGAGCTTGGCCTTGAAATGAATCTTTTTTCTGTGGAAAGTACTTTTAACTCAAGCAAGCTGACTTTTTTCTTTACAGCCGAAGGGAGAGTCGATTTTCGGGAATTGGTCAAGATACTTGTAAAGCAGTATAGAATAAGGATTGAAATGCGGCAGGTTGGTATTCGCAACCAGGCTAAAATGGCCGGTGGGCTAGGGAAATGCGGGCGCGAGATCTGCTGCTCATCATATCTAAGCAAGTTTGAACCGGTTTCAATACGTATGGCTAAAAGCCAGGGGCTTGCACTGAATCCGACTAAGATATCCGGTTTATGCGGCAGGTTGATGTGCTGCCTTACATTTGAAAATGATACATACCTGGATCTTAAAAAAAGAGCACCGAAAATTGGTAAAACCGTTCTTGTTGAAGGAAAAGAAGGGAAAGTCGCCCGTCATAATGTCATTTGTAATCGTATTGCGGTCCGTTTTGAGGATGGAACCGAAATCGAGAAGCGAGTGGATGAAGTTGAAATATGTTAGGAGAAGCCATGTCCGGATCATTTTTTATATCAACACCTATATATTACGTTAATGCAAGACCACATCTTGGCCATGCCTATACTACCATAGTGGCTGATGTCGTGAGTCGGTTTAACGCCATGAATGAACTCCAAACCTTTTTTCTGACCGGCACAGATGAACATGGTGATAAAATAGTTGATGCGGCTGAAAAAGAGGGTCTGAGTCCGAGGAAGTATGTGGACAGGATAAGTGGTCTTTTCCATGACCTTTGGCCTGAGCTGAATGTTAAATATGATTACTTTATAAGGACAACCGATAAAGATCATATTGATGTTGTGGAGAAGATTCTTCAGAGGCTTTACGATAAAGGGGATATATATTTTAGCGAATATGAAGGCAAGTACTGCTTCGGATGTGAACGATTTTATACGGATCGTGAACTTGTGGACGGAAAGTGTCCTGACCATGAAACAAAACCGGAACTGATTAAAGAGTACAACTATTTTTTTAAAATGAGTCAGTATCAGGAATGGCTGATACAGCATATCAGGGAGAATCCTGACTTTATTCGACCGGAAAGATATCGAAATGAAGCACTCTCCTTTTTAAAAGAACCACTTGAAGATCTTTGTATATCAAGGCCTAAATCGAGGCTCAAGTGGGGCATTACCCTGCCGTTTGATCAGGAATATGTGACCTATGTATGGTTTGATGCTCTGTTAAATTACATATCTGCTCTTGGATATCCCGAGGGAGATAAATTCAAAAAATTCTGGCCTGCTGCAAACCACCTTGTGGCAAAAGACATCCTGAAGCCCCATGGTATTTACTGGCCCATTATGCTGAAAGCAGCAGGAATAGAAGTTTATAAAAGTCTGAACGTTCACGGATATTGGAATATTGACGAAAGCAAGATGTCTAAAAGTCTGGGAAATGTTGTTGAGCCGTTGGAGTTGAAAAATCGTTACGGCCTTGATGCATTCAGATATTTTATGATGAGAGAGATGGTGTTTGGTCTTGATTCTTCTTTTTCTGAAGAAGCATTGGTGCATCGGATTAATTCCGACCTGGCCAACGACTTGGGAAATCTTTTTTCAAGGGTTTTGACCATGACCCATAAGTACTTTAATGGTGTGATACCTCCTTTTGATGCAGGTGTTGAAAAAGAAGTTTCAAGGGATATTGAAAAATTTGCTTCCGAAACGGTTGAAGGGTTTAAGGCCGGCATGGAAGATTTTTCTTTTCATAAGGCGCTTATCGCTGTATGGGGCTTTATCGGAAAGATGAATAAATACATAGACGTTACAGCACCCTGGGTTCTTGCAAAGGAAAAGAAAGCACGGAAGCAGCTCGAGACAGTCATTTATAACCTGCTGGAAGGATTGAGAATAGTGTCCGGTCTTATTTATCCTGTTATGCCGGATACAGCCAAAATAATGCAGGCGCATCTGGGCCTGGATCCTAAAAAGTCGTTTTTCGAGTTTGATTTATTAAAAAAATGGAAGGGCTTGACACCGGGAATCAAAATTCCCAAATCAGTTACGCTTTTTCCAAGAATAGACATCAAAAAGAAATCAGAACCAAAGCAAGAAATGGATAGCAAAGGAATGAGTGAAATCGTGATTAAAGATGAAATTACACTTGAAACATTTAAAAGTGTTGATTTAAGAGTCGCAACGGTCATTTCAGTTGAGGAGATTCCTAGAGCCAAAAAGCTTCTTAAGGTAGAGGTAGATCTTGGGGCAGAAAAAAGGGTAGTGGTAGCAGGAATTGCAGGTGATTACTCTCCTGAGGGTCTCATCGGCAAACAGGTCGTGATAGTAGCAAATTTAAAGCCTGCAAAATTAATGGGAGTTTTATCTCAAGGCATGCTTGTTGCGGCTGTTGATAAAAAAAAGCTGAGCGTTGTAACGGTCGACAGAATGGTGACTCCAGGGACACAGTTGTCCTGAATATGTTGAGGACCAACTCTTTAGGATATGATAATTTAAAAAATTGTTGAGTGTGTAGCTTTTTGCTTGCTATCCTCTAATTTATCGGCTATGGATAAAGCACTCAGCAAGAGATGGTATAAATAATTCTGGTGAGGACTTGATATTAAAAGGTATGTAGGGCCTTCACGCAAGCTGAGCTGAGAAGTTCTATCTATTGTAGGGTTGAGATAGCAAATGTCGGACAGGATGAATAAACCTACCACGAACAATTCGACGTGGCGGGATTATCAGGCAGGGCTGAGAAGGTCTTCTGCAAAAAAAAGATTCAAAAAAAAAGTTATTATATATTCACCCTTACTTTCTGTGTTGCTGGCTGTTATTTATGCTGCCATCGCAGGAATGAGTGGGGCCGCATGCAAGCACAATCTTCCCCGGTACAATTCAACGATAGCAAGGGACTCCGAAAAAGTTGAGCAAAATAACTTTATTAAAAAAGAAGAAATTCAGCTTGCTCTTAATAAAACGCCTTTCATCAATTTAACAACAGATAAACTGGATATTACAATAAGCGGACAGACGTTGCACGCGGATACCAGCCTGGACATGAAACTTCAAAACCATATCTTAAAGCGGTTGGATTTAGCCAACTCCCGGTATATCGGTATAGTTGCCCTTGAGCCATCTACGGGCAGAGTGCTGGCAATGGTGGGCTTTGACAGGACGGGGCAGAAGGAGAACCCCTGTATTGAAAGTTCTTTTCCAGCCGCCAGTATTTTTAAAATTGTAACCGCCTCTGCCGGCATAGAAAAATGCGGCTTTAGTCCTTCAACCGGATTTAAGTTTAATGGCAGTAAGTACACCCTGTATAAGTCACAGCTCAGGAACAAAACAAACCGATATACCAGAAGGATCAATCTTCAGGATTCATTTGCCCAGTCTGTTAATCCTGTTTTCGGAAAAATCGGTTCGATCTATCTCGGAAAGGCGCCCCTGGAGCATTATGCCGGGATATTCGGTTTTAACCACAACACTGACTTTGAGATTCCTCTGAATCCAAGCCGGGTATCGTTTACCGATGATGCATATCAGTGGGCGGAAATAGCTTGTGGATTTAACAGGGAAACATCAATTTCGCCTGTTCACGGAGCGCTAATGAGTGCTGTTATATGTAATGGAGGGGCGTTTGTAGAGCCGACAATAATTGACAATATAACAGATAATGCGGGTAACATCAGATATGCTCGCAAGCATAAAAAAGCGGGTCAGGTTTTATTGCCTGAAACAGCAAGCGTTGTCGGTAAGCTGATGAATGCGACTGTGCGGTCGGGTACAGCAAAGAAGATGTTTCGGGGATACACTAGAGATAAGATACTATCAAAACTCAATATCGGTGGTAAGACAGGCTCCATAATGAGTAGGAAAATAAATAATGTCAGATATGACTGGTTTGTAGGGTTTGCAAAAGAAAAGAATGGCGAAAACGAATTGGCCTTATCAGTGATGGTAGCCCATGAGAAGTATATCGGGGCAAGGGCGGGGTGGTATGCAAGAATTGCGATGCAACATTATTTTAAGAACTGTCTTGAAGATAACAACAAAAAGAACCAACTGGTAAAGAAATCGCAGACAACCAAAAAGAAACCAACGTAAGAGGTAAGTATAAATGCCTGGATTTGAAATATTTGGAGAAGAGGAACGAAAAGAAGTAAACGAGGTTCTTGAGACAGGTGTTTTATTTCGTTATGGATTTGGTCCTACGCGCAAAGGCCGTTTCAAAGCCATGACTTTTGAAAAGGAGCTTGCCGAAAGGCTTGGGTCCGGATATGCGCATCTGTGTTCAAGCGGTACTGCAGCCCTTTCCATTGCTCTTGCTTCCTGCGGAATTGGTGCAGGCGATGAGGTCGTAGTTCCCCCATTTACTTTTATCGCAACAATTGAAGCTGTTCTGAATGCCGGTGCGATTCCGGTGTTTTCCGAAATTGATGCTACTCTTTGTCTCGATCCGGAGGCTATTAAAAATGTTTTAACCTCAAAGACCAAGGCTGTTTTACCTGTGCATATGTGTGGCGCAATGGCGGATATTGAAAGGATTAAGGAGTTGTGTAGCAGAGAGGGGCTTATACTGATAGAAGATGTCTGCCAGTCATTAGGAGGGTCTTTTAGAGGAAAAGCGCTCGGTACATTCGGAAGCATGGGATGCTTTTCGTTTGACTATGTAAAAACAATAACCTGCGGTGAAGGCGGAGCTGTTATTACTGACGACAGGGGTCTTTATATGAAGGCTGATGCTTATTCCGACCACGGCCATGATCATATTGGGGATGATCGTGGTTTGGAAGATCATCCAATTCTCGGCACAAATTATCGTATAAGTGAGCTGAATGCTGCTGTGGGTATCGCGCAGCTTGGAAAGCTTGATTATATTCTTGAAACCCAGAGAAGGCATAAAAATACAATAAAGGACGCCATATCCGGAATTCCCGGTGTAAATTTCAGGAACCTTCCGGATGAACAGGGAGATTCGGCAACATTTTTATCTTTTTTACTGCCGGATGAAGGGAGGGCAAGGCTCGCAGTTAAAGAGCTTGGAAAGGCAGGCGTTGATGGATGCTTTTACTGGTATGACAACAAATGGCACTATATACGGCAGTGGGATCATCTGAAAAAAATGGTTTCTTCTGCACGCTTGCCATTAGAAATGTATGAGGACTACCCTGACTATGAAAGTATTGAACTTCCCGTATCGAACAGTATTATGGGAAGGTTGATATCCATGCAAATTAAACTCTCCTGGACGGAAGAAGAGCTCGATGAAAGGATTACAAAAATAACTGGTGCATTAAAACAGTCCTCGTAGTTTATCAGCTGATATTAAAAAACATGACAATAAATTGAGTATAAAGGAATATCCATGTTCAGAAATTTTAGAATGGTTTCAAATGTTGTGTTCGGGAGGGGATGCTTTAATCAGCTCGACAATATTTTATCTGAAAAACGATCTGGAAAAAAATCATTCATGATTTTTATAGTTGATGATGTGTTTGAAGAGAGCGAGTTGAAGGCGCGGATTCCTGCGAGAGAACATGACTTAATCATATGGGTGAATGTAGATGATGAACCGAAAACCTGGTATGTGGATGAGATTACGAACCAGGTGAAGGATTTCAAGTCTGACTTGCCTGATGGAGTCATCGGAATCGGTGGCGGCAGCACAATGGATATTGCCAAAGCGGTATCTTTAATGCTTACAAATCCCGGTTCTTCGGCTGACTATCAGGGATGGGATCTGATTAAAAATCCAGCAGTGTATCATGTCGGCATACCAACACTTTCAGGCACAGGCGCAGAAGTTTCCCGCACGGCGGTTTTGACCGGGCCTGAAAAAAAACTCGGATTGAATTCCGATTATACTGTTTTTGATCAGATTGTTCTGGATCCGGAACTTATCAGTGACGCACCCTCGGATCAAAGATTCTATACCGGTATGGACTGCTATATTCACTGTATTGAATCTCTTAAAGGGACATATCTTAACGAATTCAGTAAATCCTATGGAGAAAAGGCATTGGAGCTTTGTCTTGAAGTGTTTTTGAAGGGAGGAACGGAAAGCGACGACAAACTGATGATGGCATCCTATTTGGGAGGAATGAGTATAGCCTATTCGCAGGTCGGCGTATGTCACGCACTTTCATATGGTCTTTCTTTCAAGCTCGGCATACATCATGGCATTGGAAATAGTATCGTTTTTGATTATCTTGAGGAATTTTATCCGGAAGGCGTTACTGAATTCAGACAGATGCTGGAAAAACAGGGCTTGGAACTCCCAAGAAATATTATT
>JAFDJC010000173.1 GCA_019307665.1 Deltaproteobacteria bacterium
ATGGTCAGCAAAGTCATGGGCATCGATCAGGTGATCGATAGCATTGTCACCCGGCTGGGCGATTTAGAACGGGCTTATTTGATCGATGATTACGCCGAGGGTAAAGATACAGGAATAATAGACCTCATGTTGGTTGGTGATATTGATCAATATCATCTCAACGATTTGAGCAGAAAAACTGAACGATATATTAAAAGGAAGATCCGGTCTCTAGTATTGAGCCGGGATGAGTTTGAGACCTTTGTCCCGAAACTGGAAAAACGACCGCGTATACTGATATGGGAAGCGAAATAGGAGTGGAATTCAATATGTGAAACAAGATCAAATAATAAAACACAAATTAAATTCACAGCTTGTTGAAGTTCGTCCCTATTTCTGGTGGTGGGTACGGAATAAAAATGCACTCTCTGTTGAAAGTATTGTAGAAGGCGTGCTGGCTTACGGTAATATGAATGATGTTTACAAATTATTTAGGATTGTCGGGATAGAAAAAGTGAAACAGATTTTCTTTCAGCAAATCCAGCATAAAAGGTGTAATTATACGCCTCGTACAAGAAATTTTTTTAAAAAGGTATTTACAAGTAATGTTTGAAAATATTTTAACCGATAATCAGCTCGTTCTGGCGGAAAAATTGATCCCGCTGTTTGGAGAAAGGTTTTACCTTACTGACGGTACTGCGATTGCTCTTCTTATCGGTCACAGGCGTTCTATCGATTTCGATCTCGCATCTTTAGTTTCAATTGACCCTTTTCAAATAGAACGTAAGCTTCTTTCCTGCGGTTTTAATATCCAACACATTCTGAACGCAACAACTGATGAGTTCTCTGCAATTATTGAAGGAATAGGGATAACTTTTTTCTTTTTCCCTTTTCAGATAAATCCGGAACTTACTTGGGAACGTGTTCATATTAAACTTCCGAGTATTTTAACACTTGGGGCTATGAAGGTCTATGCGCTTGGGAGACGCAGCAAATGGAAGGATTATGTCGACTTGTATTTTATCCTAAAATCTAAACATTCTCTGGATGAACTGATAGTTGCGGCTGATAATATTTTTTCTACAAGTTTCAATGATAAACTTTTTAGAGAGCAATTGTGTTATTTTGACGATATGGACTATTCAGAAGGAGTTGATTATATTGACATTAATCCTTCTAATAACGAAATAAAAGCTTTTTTAGAATCCGAGGCCCTAAAAATTTAAAACTGAACGATATATTAAAAGGAAGATACGTTCCCTGGTATTGAGCAGGGATGAGTTTGACGACTATGCTTCAAAACTTGAAAAACAGCCACACGTACTGATCTGGGAATCAAAAACAGAATAGACCATGAAATACTCTGCACCAGGCTACACAGGTATCGGGCATCTGATTTTCATAGCCTAAACACAGCAAACTTCGGAAATTTTACCCAACAACTCGCGAAAAATCTTTGGAATCTGCGTAATTTGTGGATTAAGAATATGTCAAATCAAATTGTTATAGAGCCGGAAAAGGGTTGGTTACGGATCAATTTTAAGGAGCTTTTTGAATACCGTGAGCTTATCGGTTTTCTTGCATGGCGAGACATTATGGCACAGTATAAACAGGCTGTGTTTGGGGTGGCCTGGGCTGTTGTCAAACCGATATTCGCCGTAATCGTGTATAGCCTGGTGTTTGGCAAGGTGGCCAAACTCTCCTCAAGCGGTATCCCGTATCCTTTGTTTACGTTGTGTGGCCTTGTCGCCTGGAGTTTTTTTGCAGAATCCTTAAGCCAATCCACAGTCAGTCTATTAAACAACACAAATCTTTTGACCAAGGTCTATTTCCCCAGACTAGTGCTGCCACTTTCCAGTCTGGGGCGCGGTGTGGTCGATTTTGTTATTTCCTTTATATTATTCCTGATTTTAATGGGCGCCTATGGATTTGTTCCTTTCAAGGCGATAATTTTTTTTCCTTTCTTTCTTGCAATGGGGTTGGGTATCACCCTGGGTTTGGGGCTATTCCTTTCAGCCCTTTGTGCAAGGTATCACGATATTAAATATGGAGTTCCATTTCTTATCCAGATGTGGTTTTGGGTAACGCCGGTGGCTTATGGATTGGAGAATATTCCCGCAAAGTTTAAAATTATTTTTTTCCTTAACCCCATGACATGGATCATCCAGGGGTTTCGCTGGTCCCTTTTGGGCGTGGGTGAAATGGATTGGCAAAAAATGCTGATCACAGCTTCTTTTTCTATCGTTGTTTTGCTTGGAGGGCTCTTCTACTTTAGAAGGATGGAGGGAACCTTTGCGGATATTATATAATAATGTTTTCTTTGCTTTCACTTTATTTTTTACCTGAAGGAAATAATGAGTGACGTTGTTATAAAAGTTGAAAACTTAAGCAAACAGTACAACCTTGGAGAATTGCACCATCAAACGAACTCATTTCGTGACAAGGTGACAAGTTTCTTCAAAAAAGACGGTAGCCCCAAGAAGGTCGAAACCCTATGGGCATTGAAGGATGTTTCATTTGAAGTAAAGAGAGGAGAGATCCTTGGTATTATCGGTCGCAATGGTGCTGGTAAGAGCACATTACTTAAAATTCTTTCACGCATTACTAAACCGACCAGCGGAAAAGCCTTGATTAACGGTCGTGTGGGCAACCTACTTGAAGTCGGCACCGGCTTCCATCCAGAATTGACTGGACGGGAAAACATTTATCTGAATAGTGCTATTCTCGGGATGAAGAAGGCGGAGATTTCCAATAAATTTGATGAAATTGTTGCCTTTGCTGAAATCGAAAAATTCCTTGATACCCCTGTCAAACGTTATTCCAGTGGTATGTACGTACGTCTTGCTTTTGCTGTGGCCGCTCATCTGGAACCTGACATTTTACTGGTCGATGAGGTGCTGGCTGTAGGGGATGCGCAGTTTCAGAAAAAATGCATTGGCAAGATGGGAGACGAAGCAAAAAAAGGAAAGACAATTTTGTTTGTGAGTCATAACATGGCTGCGGTAAAAAATTTATGCCAGTCGGGTATTTATATTCAATTTGGAAAAATCGCTTATCATGGTTCTACCGAACATGCAGTCGACTGTTATATCAGGGGAAATCTGGTAAAAAAGTACAGTAACAGGATAGGATATTCAATTGATGAAAAAGCACTTATGGAATGCCGAACGAAAGGGTTTGAGATAAGTAATGTAGAGATCTTTAATCTTAGCACCCCGGATTTACCTGTCGCATCCGGTGATAATATGAGGTTGAGGATTTATTACAGGACTTCACTTAAATTTATTTCTCCAGCTTTTATTCTGATACTCAAAGACCAAAATGGTATCGAAATATTCCGGCTGAGCAATATGCCAATTAGCGGCTATGTTATTAACAATTTGTTTAAAGATGGTTATGTTGACCTGGAAATCAAATCCCTTCCACTAGTAAAAGGAACATATTATATTGATCTAGGATTTGTGAGGGAATCCGTAGAATGGTATTTTCATGCTGAAAATCTCATCAAATTCGATGTAGAGGGCAAGGATATTTATCACAGCGGGCTTGAATTAGATCGGAGCCGTGGAATGATTTGGATCCAGCACTCATGGAAACATGGTGAAAAATAGCAATTCTAAGGGCTCACACAAAAATAAGTTCGCAATCATGGCGCCCGGGTTTAGGTTGAGGTTAAAATATGTTTTAAAAATCCGAACAGACCTAAATGTTTAATACTTGTTAAATAATACTCATTCGCGACTTTTGAAAGATTCCGCCCTTCCAAATCTTGCCTTCTCGATATTGCGAATAGCTTCAACGCTTGTTCCATTGCTGCTTTATAAGATTCGTCTCTGAACAGGTCCCACTCGCTCCAGTTTAATTTAATGATTTCAGCTAAGGGCATGCGGCCAAAATTTTGGAGAAGACCAAGTCTTTCTAACAACGCATCACATTCCCTTTCAGCGGATTCAAACCACTCTTCCGTTTCAAACTGGCGCCACCCTCCAGATACAGGCTGGATTACCAGACTCACCAGTTTATCAATGTCAACATTTTTAATCCCGGCAAAAGCTATCATTTTTTCTATCATCATACCAGGCTTAGCTAACATTTCCTGGTCGAAGTCAATGTTGAGATCACTCAAATGTTCTCCCATCAGTTTACTCAATCGCCACAGCAGGTAATGCCGATGATAGGATGTTTTAATATTTGAACTAAAAAGGAACGGAAAGACACACCCCAAAGAACACGACCAGGTTATAATTTCATAATTGGTATTTTGAAACGGATCTATCCAGCCCTCCCTGGGTAAATCACGGACCATTGAAAACCATTGATCTCTGGGATTTCGAAAAAGATGAAGAATCTTTGCCTCCGGGAATTGTTTTCTGATCCATGGTAAGCGAAAATCCACCCGATTGAATTGAAGCACAGGCAGTTTGTCATTTGTTGAAGAAATAAGAAAATGGATATATCTTGCCAAATCTTCAAATTTGCTTCCTTCTTCAAGAAAGAGTCGGTTTACGCCAAACTCAATACGGTGCAATGCCTCCAGTTTATCCAGTATTGGCAGATATTCATCCCAATAAGACGTAACACCTATGTGACTGGGAGGCGGAAGTGAGTTGTGCTTGATATGTGTCAGCAGTAAATCATGACACGGTTCATAATATGCGCAGCAACTTTGAATGTTATGAAATATATTCCACAACAAGGTCGAACCGCTTCTAAAGCGGCCTGTAATAAACAACATCTTTACGGGCATGTTCGCTCAACTTTCAGAGGTAATTATTTCAATTGATTTTTATCATCTTTTAAGTTCTTGTTTGGTTCCGGTTTGTCCGGGTTAGGTTGTAGATATCGAAAATAATACAGGATTACATTGTGATCAAGATTTTTCTTTTGGGTTTATCGGCAGCGGTAATTACTTCAGGCAATCGGCTCAATGGCATTTTTTCCACAAAAAGAGAAGAAAACAAGCCGGAATGTTCACGAAGCAATGAGACGGCTTGAGGAAGGTGTAGGCACGGGACCGGAAAAGCATTCATAAGCTGAAGTCTTTTGAAAATAAGCCTGGAAGCATCTATTTTTAGCCTGTTTTCTTTTGGAAATGCAGAAAGACCAATATTAACAATTGTCGAGCCATAGGGCAACAGGTCCAGATAAAGAGCAATATGGCGGGCAGGAGCCGTATGTAACACAACAACTCTTCCAGAAAGACCGGATAGCTTTTTTCTCAACCTAGCAGGCGCGGAAATAGTCCTGCCAGCAATGGTGCGCCAGGCAAAGTGATCCCCTCCGGTCTCATTAAGACAGGTGATTACATTGGAGCGTGCTTCACGGTTCAAAAGACCTGTTATGTTTGCTCCAAGAATTTTAGCGGTCAGAAGCGCAAGTGTTCCGATAAAACCGCCTCCGACAACAAAAAAGTGATCTCCTTCCCGCAAATCGGCAAGATGTAATGCATCCAGAACAACTGTGAGCGGTTCGGCAAAACTTGCCAATTCCATGGAAAGGGCGGGATCCACCTTGTAAAGCAACCTTTGATCCTTGATAAGGAGATATTCAGCGAATCCTCCCTGTTCAACTGCAATCAAATTGTTGCATGTCCTTGGACTTCCATTGCGGCATAACGCGCAGGTGCCGCATGGAATGGAAAGTGCTACCACCACTTGATCCCCATTGGCAAAGCCGGTGACTTCCTTCCCAATCTCGGCAACTGTGGCGACCATTTCATGTCCGAATCGTTTCCATTTCCTGGCCCAGATCTTTGCCTCGATAAAGTCGCTGCCGCATATCCCGCATGCGTCAATTTTTATCAGGATCTCGGTTTTTCCCGGCCTGGGTTTGGGAATATCTTTGATCCGGACCCTATCTTTTCTTTTTACAAAAGCAGCTTTCATAATTTAGCGTCTCGGAAATTCTACAATTGGTTGAAATTAAAGATCTTTTAATAGCTCATGGTTTATGCCACTTCCATGGAATGATGGAATACTGGAATAATGTGTTAAAAACGTATAACTTCAGTATTCGGATCAAGGTTTTTGGGATCAATTTTCACTACTTGTTCTTTAAACAATACCTGTTAATTTCTTTTTCATATATCGCCAACAGGCGGGAAAGATATAGTTTGTCGTTATAGTATTTACATACACGGTCATAGGCCGCCCTCCCCATCGTCTTCAGCATCTCCTGATCTGCCAGGGCCTGATCAATTTTTGCAGCCAGGTCACGTGCATTACCCGGCTCAAAAAACCATCCTGTTTCGTTTTCTTTAAGCCAGTCCCTTATACCACCGATGCGTGATCCAATCACAGGTTTCATGTTGGCATAGGCTTCCAACCCCACCAGACAGAAGTTTTCAAGCCATACAGAGGGAATAACAATCACGGATGATCGCGCATAATATTTTCTTGTTTCGCCATAAGAAAGACCTGGAATTATTTCAAGAAGGCCGGGATATGCCAACGCCTTTGATTTGATATCTTCCAGCAGTGGGCCTGCAGTGATAATCACAACTTTGCACTTGCTTTTTAAATATTTACAAGCATCTGCCAGAACTTGAACGCCTTTTTCATAGGAAGCTCTTCCAACAAACAGGACAATTTTTTCATCCGGGTTGAAATGCTTCCAGACAAATTGTTTAACTTCTTGCTCAGGCATGATCGGCGTAAAATTCGGTAGCCAGGCAATTTGCTCAGGAGAAAATCCATTCTCAAGGAGACACTCAATTTGCATGCGGCTCTCTAAGATAAGTGCCGGCATTTTTTTGTGTACCTTATAATTTCTCAGAACCCAGGGTGCATTGCGGTCAAAATTATTTCTCGGAAACAACCCGGAAGAAATGCATCCCTGACGAATGCAGTCAACACCGAGCGGATACGGACAGATGCTTTTGTCTGGAAGCAATTTCCAGTTGGTA
>JAFDJC010000388.1 GCA_019307665.1 Deltaproteobacteria bacterium
CGGTTTGTCCATTAATTTCCAGCCATCAGCCTGCTTAAATCCTGAGGCACATACTAAGTTCGCTAAACAGTATAGAGTAGGGCACCACCAATTGCTTTCATTATTCCCATATTGTTTCCCAGGATAGAATTCCATTACCATTTGGGTGCCGGCATAACCTTTCCCTAAACCTCCCAGATAGGGGCTATAATCATCAGAGATAGCTGACTCAACATATATCTCCTCTCTGCACACCACTGAAATTTTGTCTAAAGCTAATAAAGGGTATCTTAAATGATAAATAGTACCAAAAAAAAACACGATATCAAAAACACCTAGTACGTCTTCACTAATTTCATATACTGACATTTCCTTACGACTACAGACATTTTCGGAATATCCTAGGGCAGATCGACATAAATCAAATGTTTCCCAAGCCTTTCTGTCTTTTTGATTCAAGCTGCCCAAATAATCTGAAAAATCATCAATGGCGATTACTTCTTTTGCTCCTCGTCTAAGAGCCTCAAAGGTCCAATAACCATCCCAAGCACCTATATCTAAGATACGCTTCCCCGTTAAATCATGAGGTATTCTATAGGCCTCAGGATTAATTGGTGCCCATCCGGGTGTAACTACTCCATAAGGTAATTCTATCTTATGATACCAATAAGGCATTGAGTTTATCTTTTCTAAAAGTTTTTCTTTTCGATTCATGATCGTAGCCCACTTTGTTTCAACCCATTAATGGCGTTGTTTGCAGGAGATGAAAGCTTTGGGGAAATTGTTGACTCAAGCGGAGACTCATCTTCCTCGGAAACTGTCACAGGGAATACAGGATCTGACTGGCACCAGGTTCTCCACATTTCCCGGAAAGCAGTTTCTATTTTTTTTGCAAAATGGTGTTCATCGCAAGATTTTGAACTCTGAAGTATGGATCTGAGGTCTTTTCTGTAAACCGCTAACCGTTTCCTGTCACCGGCAAGCTCAACAGCCTTTTTAATGTAGTTCTCTTTCGTGTCGGCAATGAATTGCGGCAGGTTGAGATGTGTCATAATGCTGGTGCCTACCCTGGCAGCATGCCGGTCTCCTTCCAGTGTTATAACCGGAATTCCCATCCATAATGCCTCAAAGGTTGTTGCGGTTCCATTGTAAGGAAAAGGATCGAGCCCAATATCGATTTTACTGTAAAACCTCAAATGATCTTCTTTCTTTGGAAACCTACTAAAAAGCTCAACTCGGTCACCTGAAATCCCTTCTTTTTCAAACATCCCCTGATACCTTTCCCTCATCCCCTCATCCATCAGCTGTTTGCTCTTCAATAAAAGGTGCGAATTGGGTGCTGCACGCAAGATGTCGGACCATAATTTTACTACTTCCGGTGTGGTTTTGGTCAGATTATTGAAACTTCCAAACGTGATGTGTCCTCGCTCCAAACAGGGCAACGCTGATATCTCAGGCGAAGATTCATCACCTGAGTAGCAGAGAAATCCACTTTCCAAACGGATTAATTCCTCACTATGCAGATTGTCCGCTTCTCCAATGGGGTCGGCAACCTCATCTGTAAAACGGTAATCAATCGCACTCATTCCGGTGGTATTCGAATACCCTAACCAGGTTACCTGGATCGGGGCGGGTTTATATGCAAAAACCAAAAGCCTGTTTTTGGCTGTATGTCCAGCAAGATCGACAAGAATATCAATTCCATCCCTACTGATTTGTTCGGCAACATCTTCATCGTTCTTCCCGATGATAGAAAGCCAATTGTCTGATTCTTTTGTTAGGCGTTCGGTTACATTGTCAGGCGCCATCACATTTGAATAACAATAGACCTCCACATTTTCTTTGTTGTGTGTTTTGAGGAGTGGCTCGAAAAAATAGTGAACCGAATGGTTCCGAAAATCAGGTGATACATATCCAATTCTTAACTTGCGCTCTTTTTCTTTTTTATTGGCATAAACCGGTTCTTTTCTCGGAATTTTTTTTGCATGCTGATGATCCCATTTTAGAGATTCGTTGTAGATATCTTTTCGGGAGATACTTGGAAAATAGTTTAAGCAAAACAATAAGTTTGAGTGTGCCTCGACAAAGTCCGGTTTGATGGCGAGGGCCTTTCGATAACCGGCCGCCGCCTCTTCCAGACGACCCTGCTCTATGAGCACATTGCCCAGGTTGTTGTGCGCCTCGGCAAAGTCCGGTTTGATGGCGAGGGCCTTTCGATAACCAGCAGCCGCCTCTTCCAGACGACCCTGCGCTATGAGCACAGTGCCCAGGTTGCTGTGCGCCTCGACATAGTCCGGTTTGATGGTGAGGGCCTTTCGATAACCAGCAGCCGCCTCTTCCAGACGACCCTGCGCTAT
>JAFDJC010000389.1 GCA_019307665.1 Deltaproteobacteria bacterium
ATTTTTCAAGGAAGCCATCACAAAATTCCCCCCTAAAAAGGGGGGACAAAGGGGGGTGTCAATATCTTCGGACGAAATCACAATCTCACAAAGAACCGAACTTCCCGAACAATCACCCCGGCCTCCAATCATTCTTTTAGTCGAAGACAATGCGGATTTACGTCAATACATCTTCAGGAGCATGGAACAATCATATAGAATAATGGAGGCAGAAAACGGTGAAGAAGGACTAAACATGGCGATAAAAGAAATTCCAGATCTGATTATATCTGACGTTATGATGCCAAAAATGGACGGTTTTGAATTTTGTGCCAAAATAAAAACCGATCAACGAACCAGTCATATACCGCTGATTTTACTCACTGCCCGGGCTACCCGGGAAGATAAAATAGAAGGTCTGGAAACCGGTGCTGATGATTATTTATCAAAACCGTTTGATGTAAATGAATTACTGGTTCGGGTTAAAAATTTGATCGAGCAGCGTCGAAAGTTGAGGGAACGCTTCAGCCGTGAAATATTTCTCGGGCCGGAAGCTATTGCGGTCTCTTCTGCCGATGAAGTATTCCTGAAGAAAGCAATCGCGATCACCCAAAAACATCTGACCGAACCGGAGTTCAATGTTAACAAATTTTCTAATGAGATAGGCTTTAGTCGCTCACAATTACACCGTAAGATGCTTGGGTTAACCAACCTGGTACCAAACCATTTTATCCGTATCTTACGTCTGCATCATGCCAAACAATTACTTGATAAAAAAGTCGCCACGGTAAGCGAAATTGCTTATGAATCCGGATTCAGTAACCTCTCCTATTTTGCCCGTTGTTTCAAGGAACAATTTGGTCAATCCCCCTCTGACTACGGGAAAAAATAACTAACCTGGATAATTCATCTCTCGCCAAGACGCCAAGGCGCAACATTTCCAAATAACAAATCTCAAATATCAATTCTCAAATAAATTCTAATTTTCAATTTTCCAATATTAATTATTCTAAAGAATCGCTTTGGTGTTTTGAATTTGAAATTTATTTGTCATTTGTCATTTGTTAATTGTGATTTTGTCTTATTGCGACATTTCTGTTAAAGAATGACACAAATGAGTTAGCATACCCGGAATTTAGTTGGTAATATTTTGATGTATTATCCTAAAATAATTTTTATACAGCAGATAGATCATATTGTTCTGTGTAAAATGAAATTATTCTTCAAATTCTTTTTTCAATTAATTTAGGAGGATTTATTATGCAAAGTTTTTTAAAAATTTCGATTTTAGTGATGCTTTTTTTAGTATCAATTTTCAGTACTTCTTCTGCCCAAATTCCCTGGACAAAGGACGCTAACAACCCTGTGATGTCCGGCAGCGGGCAAGAAACATGGGATAAGCATTTAACACCGCCATGCGTCCTCTATAACCCTGATTCTGAGGAATATGAAATGTGGTTTGGCGCAACATTAACTGGTTCCCATCCATTTCGCGTAGGTTTTGCCATTTCATATGACGGGATAAGCTGGTCAAAGTATCCGCATCCGGTGCTGGAACCGGATGCAGGCGCCTGGGATGAGTCAACCGTGTATAGCGCGAGGGTAATTCGGGAAAACGGACAATACAAAATGTGGTACGCAGGTTGGAGTCCATCTGAAAAAGCGGGTGGAATCGGTTATGCCACCTCACCCGATGGGATAAACTGGACGAAGAATAAGCTTAATCCTGTATTCCCGGCCGGTTCATCTGCCTGGGAGGCAGGAGCTCTCGATTGGTTTTGTGTGCTGCCTGTTCAGGGCGGGGGATACAAAATGTGGTACACTGCCTATAATGCTGCATTAACTAAGAGTGGTATAGGATATGCCACATCAGTTGACGGTATGGTTTGGCAGACGGATACGCTCAATAATCCGGTTTTCACATCCGGAATAACCGGTCAATGGGACGAATATGTTTTTAATCCGCATGTTCTTTTTCTGGATGGCGTTTATCACATGTTTTATGAAGGAAGACAAAGTAGTGGGAATCCCCGGAAAATGGGATGGGCCACTTCCGGTGATGGCATTCATTGGAACAAATATAACGATCCAAACACATCAGGGTTATATGCAGAAAGCGATCCTGTGTTAACGCCCAGTTCTGGCCAATGGGATGGAAATTTTATTGAACCGGGAACGGTAATGCTCGAGGGGGACTCGCTGCGTCTGTGGTATTCTGGTAACCTGACCCCTACGTCTACTAATCTGTGGAGGGTTGGTCATGCCACGGCGCCATTTGATTCAATTACAACAGGACTTTTTGATATGGAAGATATCCGTGTTGCGGATGGTTATATATTGCAACAAAACTACCCTTGCAACAAAACTACCCCAATCCATTCAACCCAACAACGACAATCAAATTCACTCTACCCAAATCTGAATTTGCTGAACTAAAAATCTATAATATACTTGGCAAAGAAGTGGCAACTCTTGTATCAAACAAACTCAATCAAGGAAACCACACCTACACATTTGACGGTAAAAATTTGGCAAGTGGAGTCTACTACTATCAATTGATGGCGGGTGATTATAGGGAAGTAAAAAAGATG